>JBJEBO010000352.1:0-9357 GCA_051870155.1 Candidatus Cryptobacteroides sp. | reverse complement strand
CAGAACCAGGGTCAGAATCAGCAGGATCAGCAGCAACAGCAGGGTCAACAGCCTAAGATAACCCCTCAGGCTGCACAGCAGATGCTCAAGGCGATTCAGGCAAAAGAAAAGGAAACCCAGGAAAAGGTAAATAAGGAGAAAGCCGAAGCCCTGAAATCAAGGCAGAAAGAAAAGAATTGGTAGAAAATGAGAAAATTATTGATTACAGCGCTCGCGGTTCTTGCCGCCATTTCGGCGGGAGCGCAGACAATGCGGGTGGAGGCTCCGAATGTGGTCGCCGCTGATGAGCAGTTCAATGTGACATTCATAATAGAAGGGGAAGACTCACCTTCGGATTTTGAGTGGAATCCGGGAGGTGATTTCCGTCTTGTATGGGGACCCCAGTCCGGTCGTTCCACAAGCATTCAATTTGTAAACGGCAAGAGGACCAAATCCTCACAGTTTACATATACATATATCCTGATGCCTTTGAAATCAGGCTCATTCAATTTGCCGGAGGCCACGGCAAAAATCAAGGGAAAACAGTTGACATCCGGGACTACCACTATTGAGGTGGTAAGCGGGGGACAGTCTTCCGGACAGCAGTCACAGCCTTCTCAAGGATCGTCTTCACAGCGAAATGCTACCGGAACGATTGCGGACGGAGACCTTTTCCTCCGTCTGACATTGAGCAGGACTGATGTTGTTGTAGGAGAACCGGTTACAGCAACTCTCAAACTCTATCAGAGGGTGAATGTAGCCGGCTTCGAAGATGCCCGTTTCCCTACTTTCAACGGTTTTTGGAGCCAGGAAATAGAGGCCCCGACCAATATAGAGTTCAAAAGGGAGAATTATAATGATATGATATACAACACTGCTGTGTTGAGGAAATATGTCCTTATACCGCAGCAGTCCGGGCAGTTGACAATAGACCCCGCAGAACTGGTCTGTCTTGTGAATATCAGGGTGACTCCTTCTGCTGGAGCAAGCATATTTGACGGATTCTTTGATGATTACCGCACCATCCGCAAAAGGATAACTACGGCACCGGTAAAAATGAATGTCCGTTCTCTCCCTTCGGGCGCACCTTCTTCATTCGGAGGTGGAGTGGGAGTATTTTCCATCTCATCATCAGTCAACAGGGATTCCCTCCAGACACACGAGGCCGCATCCCTGACTGTCACGGTGAAAGGAAACGGAAATATCTCCCTTCTTGAGGCTCCGAAAGTCAATTTCCCTCCTGATATGGAGGTATATGACGTCAAAACTACCCGCAATACAGACAAGGCTGGCGTTTCAGGAAGCATAACCTTCGAATATCCGTTCATCCCGAGAAGCCACGGGGACTTTACCATAGATCCAATCCAATATTCTTATTATGACATTAATGCCGGAAGATATGTCACAGTGCAGACAAATCCTGTGGACCTGCATATTGCAAAATCCAAGGACTCTGCATCTTCCGTTACTCCTGGAGGCGTTTCCGTGCCGGTAAACAGGACAGGAGTGAAAAGTTTGAATGAGGATATAAGGTTCATCAGTACAAAAGTTCCTTCATTCAGTCCTAAGGGAAAATTCTTTGTTCTTTCCCCTGCATTCTGGATAATTCTTAGCTTGATTGCAGTTGTTGCAGTCATCCTCTGGGCTTCTTTCCGCAAGATGGCGGCAAGACGTGCGGACGTGGCGGGAACCAGGAACAGAAAGGCGAACAAGATGGCACGCAAACGTCTCCAGACGGCAGGAACCTTCCTCAAGCAAAATCTTTATACAGCTTTCTACGAGGAACTTCATAAGGCCGTTCTCGGTTATGTATCCGACAAACTCAACATCGCTATGGCAGACCTTTCCAAAGAAACCGTCTCACGGATGCTTATCGAAAGGGGAGTCGGGGATGAACTTGCCGGCAGATTCATAGCTCTTCTCGATGCCTGCGAATTTGCCCGTTACTCTCCTGATGCCGGTCACGATGCAATGCAGGGACATTATGACGAGGCTGTAAGTGTCATAGCTTCAATTGATTCACAAATGAAGAATAATAAACATAATTCAGGAGCCGTTGCCTCTATGACAATTGCATTGCTCCTGTTTGGCGCATCTTTCTCTTATCAGGCACAGGCTGCAACTTCCTATCCGGATTCTTTGTGGAATGCAGCTTCCGCCGCCTATGCTGAGGGAAGATGGACAGAGGCGGCAAGTACTTACAAGGCAATTTCAGACGCGGGACTTGAGTCCGCATCACTATATTGCAACATAGGCGATGCCTGTTTCAAAGGAGGCGACTATCCGTCAGCCATCCTCAATTACGAGCGAGCCTTAAAGTTGGATCCGTCATATTCGGATGCAAGATACAATCTTGAAATCACCAAGGGCTTGATTCAGGACAGAATCGACCCTGTTCCGGAATTTATCCTCACAAGTTGGATGAGATCTGTGTGCTATGTGCTTGATTCCGACTCTTGGGCAATCATATTCCTTGTTTTTGCCGGAGTCTTTGCCGCGATGATTCTTCTTTTCATCCTTGGACGCACTTCCGCTGCAAGGAAAGCCGGATTCTTCACCGCGATAGCTGTTTTCATTCTCGCTGGAGCGGCACTTGGATTCTCACTATGGCAGCGTTCAGATTATATGAATGCAGATAGCGCAATAGTGATGCGCCCTGTAAGCCCTGTGAAGAGTTCTCCGTCCTCTGAGTCATCCACAGACCTGTTCATCCTTCACGAGGGCACCAAGGTCCGTGTCATCGACCAGGTGGGACAATGGAGCAACATTGAGCTTGCAGACGGTCGTCAGGGCTGGATGCAAACTTCCGATATGGAAATCATTTAGGATTCCTTAGTTGGGAAAATTCCGAATGATTATTTAACGAAATAAGCCGGACTGTCGGCGATTTTTACGGTGCCTGTCGTGTTGTCAGAGCTGATACGGCAGGCACCTATCAATTTATATGAGTTTGAATAATGGTCCGGATCTCCCGGCAGGAGTGAATTGATTCTTACCAGATGCGATGAATGGATGATATGATGGTCTCCCAAATAAATTCCTACGTGTGTGACTCTCTCCTTATTCCCCTCAGTGGCAGGCTTTCCGAAAAATACCAAATCTCCGGCACGAAGGTTTTCCGTACGCTTGAGCATTTCTTCCCTGTCACTTCTGTCGAAATCCACATCCATAGCAATTCTTTCTCCGCAACGAATCTGCTGGCTTGCGTTTCTTGGCAGCAAGACTCCGTTCAGGAACCATACATATCTGACCAGTCCGCTGCAATCAAAGCCTTTCGGTGACATTCCGCCCCATAAATATGGAGTTCCGACGAATTGACGGGCCGTTTCCAAAAGATTATCCACCGTGGGGTTGCACATCTTGCTCCATTCTCCTAATGGACGCACATCCTTGCTCCTGATGAACCCGTGTTTTCCTGATGGCAGCATCACCTCGACCCATCCTTTCACTACCGCATAGTCTTTCTTTGACAATTCACCCTCTGTCTTTCCTGCTGCTGAAGCTTTTGTCACCGCCCGAACAATATCTCCTGCAACAAAATCACATACCGGTTGTGCATCCTCCTTTGGCTCTTCCAATACCTTGCCTGTCAATGCAGTACATATATATCTCGGTGACGACAGATATCCCTTGATGTCCTCCTCGCTCATTTCAACCAGGCCCATATCCGTAGCCCACGCCTTGTAAGGCTGCGGCGACACAATTTCTTTCCAATATCCCTCTTCGGAGACTACTTCCACGACGGTTCCCATAAGCTCCTGTGTCTCAAGAGAAGACTCATAATCGGGATGGATTCTCATATAATTTACCGAAAATTCGGTCACTGCAAATCTTTTTTCCTGAGCTTGCACCCCACTGCAGAGCAATACTCCTGCGGCAAATGCCGCCATAAAACCTTTAATTTTCATACCAAATTTTTTTCCAAAGCCTCGAAATTAAGCATCTCCGCCAATAAATCCAAATATTCTTCCCATCTTTGTCCAATAAATTATGGTAATGAATAATAATTATCCCGACGGAAAAAGATACAACACTTTTGTAGGTTATTACAAGAAAAAATACGGGGAGCGTCTTCAGAAGATAGTGATAGACGCCGGCTTCACCTGTCCCAACCGGGACGGAACCGTTGGACGCGGTGGCTGCACCTTCTGTGACAATGCAGCCTTTCATCCGGCATACAGCAGTCCCGGGAAAAGCATTCACGACCAGATGGAGGAAGGAATGGATTTTCATAGGGTGAGGTATCGCACTGCCACTTCATATCTTGCATATTTCCAATCATATTCAAATACTTACGCCTCGTTGGAACATTTGCGGGAGCTTTATCTCGAAGCCTTGGCGCATCCTTCTGTGGTGGGAATTGTCATTGGTACAAGACCAGACTGTGTGGACGAAGCAAAACTTGACTGGCTCTCCGATCTTGCAAATGGCAAGGTTTTGAAAGACTGGAAACGCAGCCTTGCGGGCACAGACGGCAATCCTCTTGTGCTTGAAGCCCCAATTGTGGTAGTGGAATATGGAATCGAATCCTGCTATGACGGGACTTTGCGGAGAATCAACCGTGGGCACGATTTTGCTACGGCCCGCAAGGCTGTGGAAATGACTGCGGAACGAGGCATTGAGACAGGGGCGCATTTCATCCTTGGTCTTCCAGGGGAGACAGATCGTATGATGCTGGACAGTTGCGATGCAATCAATTCTCTGCCAATCCGTTCTGTTAAATTCCATCAGCTTCAGATTGTCCTCGGGACAGCAATCGAAAAAGAATTTGCCGAGAAACCGGAGGACTTCCGCCGATTCACCCTTGAGGAATATCTTGACTTTTTCGTGGATATGCTTGAAAGACTCCGCCCGGACCTCTATATTGAACGTTTTGCCGGTGAAGTACCGCCACGCTTTACCGGCTCGTCTCCGTGGGGACTTATCAGAAATGTGGAACTTCTTCGTCTGTTGGACCGCAGATTGGAGGAGAGAGACACCTTTCAGGGGCGCAAATATGTTAAAAAGACGGATGATTGACGGCAATTGCCAAAATTTGCTTATATTTGCAAATTAAACATAAAGCGATGCAGAATTTTGTTAATGCCACAATTCCCGAAGGATTGACCTTCGATGACGTTTTGCTTATTCCCGCCCGCTCTGAGGTTCTTCCCAGAGATGTAGATGTCACTTCAGATTTTTCACGCAACATCAGACTTCACACCCCGATTGTGTCCGCCGCAATGGATACCGTCACAGAATCCGAGCTTGCCATAGCTATGGCACGTGCCGGTGGTATCGGAGTGATTCACAAGAATATGACCATTGAACAGCAGATGGCTCAGGTCAGAAAGGTGAAGAGGGCTGAGAAGGGTATGATTTACGACCCTGTGACCATCAGACCTGAGGCTACGGTAGGCGATGCACTTGGAATGATGGCTCAGCACCACATCGGTGGTATTCCTGTGACGGATGCCAACAATTATCTCATCGGAATCGTCACCAACAGGGACCTCCGTTTCCAGAACAATATGAAGCTTCCTGTATCGGCAGTTATGACTTCCGAGGGTCTGGTAACTGCACAAAAGGGCATAGGTCTTGCCGAGGCAACCGAAATCATCCGCCAGCACAAATGCGAGAAACTTCCTGTGGTGGACAAGGACGGCAAGCTTGTAGGACTCATCACCTATAAGGACCTGATGAAAATCAAGGACAATCCGATTGCTTCCAAAGACTCAAAAGGCCGCTTGAGAGTGGCTGCCGCAGTTGGAGTGAAGTCAGATACCATAGAAAGAATCGAGATGCTTGCAAGCGTCGGAGCGGATGCAGTCGTAATCGACACCGCGCACGGACATTCGGTATATGTCATTGATGTTGTCAAAAAGGCTTGCGAAGCTCTTCCTGATATTGAAATCATCGCCGGAAACGTAGCTACAGGTGAGGCTGCCAAGGCTCTTGCTGATGCTGGAGTAAGTGCAGTAAAGGTGGGTATCGGTCCTGGATCAATCTGTACCACCCGTGTCATAGCAGGCGTAGGTATGCCTCAGCTTTCAGCAATTATGATGGCTGCTCAGGCGCTTAAGGGAACAGGCGTTCCAATCATTGCCGACGGTGGAATCCGTTATTCTGGAGATATTGTGAAGGCTCTTGCTGCAGGTGCCGGCACCATTATGGCAGGTTCACTGTTCGCAGGAGTTGAGGAATCACCTGGAGATACCATCATCCTTAACGGAAGAAAATTCAAGTCATATCGCGGAATGGGTTCTCTTGAGGCTATGCAGCAGGGTTCAAAGGACCGCTATTTCCAGGATATGGAAGAGGATGTGAAGAAACTTGTACCGGAAGGCATCGTTGCCCAGGTTCCTTACAAAGGCAATTTGTCAGAGGTTGTATATCAACTTGTCGGCGGTCTCCGTGCCGGAATGGGATATTGTGGAGCTCCTGACATCCCATCTCTCAGAAGTGCAAAATTCGTCCGCATCACAAATGCCGGATATATTGAGGGACATCCGCACGATGTGACAATCACGCGCGAGTCTCCGAACTACTCAAGATAGAATGCGGAACATCCTGCATAAAATCATTTTTGCCGCCCTGCTCCTGCCTTGCCTGATATCCTGCCGATACTTCTCCGGTATCCTGCACGATTCTCCGGCTGTGGCGAGAGCAGGGAGGAACACTTTATATCTGGATGAACTCGAAGCCGTTATTCCTGACGGAATTTCAGAGGAGGACAGCCTCCGGCTTGCCATCCAATATATCAACAATTGGGCTTCAGACCTTCTGTTTATGGAACTGGCAGAGTCCCAGCTTTCCAAACAGGAAAAGGATGTGACCCGTGAACTGGAGTCATACAGACGTTCACTCCTGAAATACAGATATGAGCAATATTATATAAATGAGCGTCTTGATACTGCTGTCACTTCCGCTGAGATTGAATCATATTACACAGGGCACGCATCGGACTTCATATCCAAACGTCCTGTTGTGAAAGCCCGTTTTATGAGGATTTCTTCCGATTCTCCGAATATCAATGTCATAAAGAAGAAAATGGCGTCAGATGATGAGGCTGACATAATTGAAGCGGACAGTCTGACATATTCGTCGGCGGAGTTTTTCAAACAGTATGGAGGAAATTGGATTGATGTCGTGACATTAGCTTCCGATATGGGCATTGATTATGGTGATTTGATGAAAGTCAGACCTGGATTGTTCATCGAAAATGTTCCTCGGGAAGGTATGACGGATTTTGTTTATATCGTTGACGTGGTTCCTTCCGGCAGCATTCCGCCGGTGGAATATTGCAGGGAAAAAATCGTGGACATCATATTAAGCACAAGAAAACACCGCCTTACATTGGATTTGGAACGGGAGTTGATAGAAGATGCCCGCGAAAAAGGAAAATTTGAAATTTATTAGTTATGAACAATATGAGGAAAGCCATATTCTTGGCGCTGCTCATTGCAGGAGTCTCATTCTCTGCATCGGCACAACGCTATCCAAACGGCATCGTGGATAAGACCATTGCCGTGGTGGGTAATGAAATGATTACCATATCCCAGATTGAAGAAGAGGTCCAGATGCTCAGGGCCAACGGATATGCTTCTGACAGGAACGTCAGATGCGAGATTTTAGAGAATATGTTGTCCTCAAAGTTGTTCCTTATGCAGGCACGCATAGACTCCCTCACGGTGAACAACGATATGGTGGAGAACGCCCTCACCGAACGTATCGACAATATCAGGATGGCTCTTGGAGGAGATGATGGCGTTGAGGCATATTTTGGCAAACCCCTCTATAGGCTCAGACAAGAGTGGCGACAGGCACTCCAGGACCAGAGTCTGACAGAGCAGATGAAACAGAAGATTGCCCAATCTGTTCCGGATCTTACTCCTTATGATGTGCAGGAATATCTGGATGAAACTCCTGCCGAGGAATTGCCTATGGTGCCTGTGAAATACAAACTGAGTCAGATTTGTATCTATCCGGACAGGGAGACTGCGGCCCTCGCAGTGAAGGAAAGGCTGCTCGACATCCGCGAGCGTATTATAAATGGTGAGAAATTTTCCACTCTGGCAAGACTTTATTCCCAGGACCCCAGAAGTGCACGAAAAGGAGGTGAACTCGGACTCGCACCTAAAGCCGTCTTTTGGCCGGCCTTCTCTGATGCGGCAATGTCCCTCAAGCCAGGGACTGTTTCGCAGATAGTTGAAACTCCCGATGGATTCCATATTATAGAAGTGCTTGAGAAGAAAGGAGATATGTTCAATGCAAGGCACATTCTCCTCAAACCTGAATACACTACAGAGGATCAAGAAAAGGCTTTCCACGTTCTTGACAGTCTCAAAACTGAGCTTGCCAACGGTGCTGTTACCTTTGACCTTGCAGCAAGATTTTATTCTCAGGACCCTGCCACCAAGACCAACGGAGGTCAGATGGCAGATCCGAACACAGGATCCGTATATTTTGAAATAGACCAGCTCAAACCTCAGGATTATCAAGCTATTAAGAATCTTCAGGTAGGAGAGGTGTCCGCACCTTATGAGTCTGTAGATAATGAAGGACGCGGAAATCTTGTATATAAGATAATAAAGGTTGACCAGATTCTTCCTGCCCACGTTGCCACTTTCGAGAATGACTACACACAGCTCCTCGGACAGGCATCTGACGCCAAGTCGATGGAAGCCATAGATAGTTTCATTGACAAGAAAATCGCCACCACCCTGATAGTCATAGATCCGCTTTTTAAGGATTGTACTTTCGTACGTGAGGGTTGGGAATCCAAATTCAGAGAAGACTGACCTGTCTTCAATTCGTCTTCCGATGAACCGCATTGCCCGTTTCATATCAATTATGCTTCTGGTGTCTGTTTTTACAGGCATCTGCAGACCTGCGTTTGCCCAGCAGCAGAAGGAAAAATCCGATAGTCTCGTATGGCTTCTTGAGGCGCTGTCCGCCCAGATGTACGAGATTGGGGATACGACCTACAGGAAGGTGGTTGGTCCTGCTCGTTTCCTTCATAACGATACATACCTTATTTGTGACACGGCTTTGTGGAATGTTGACAGGGGAGTGATTGATGCAGTGGGCAATGTGAGCATAGTCCAGGATGGTACGGTGCTGACAAGCGATAAGATGGTGTATCTCGTGGATTATAGCCTTGCCAAGTTCCGTGGCTCGGTGGTCCAATTGGAAGACAAGGACCACAATATGCTCCGTACAGGCAATCTTGATTACTATACCAAGGACAGTGTTGGCATATTCAGACAAGGGGCTTCGATGCGAGACAAGGATGGACAAATCATTGAGAGCATCAACGGCACATACGATTCCAAAATAAGCACTTTTGTATTTCGTGACGACGTAAATATGTTCACGGATTCCATTTTCGTAAAGACT
>JBJEBO010000351.1:0-2030 GCA_051870155.1 Candidatus Cryptobacteroides sp. | reverse complement strand
GGATGAGACCTATCCATATCTTGACGACAGTTTCCATTATAAAATCAACCGTTGGTTCAACACCTTCCTGCTCTATACTATAGTGATGCCGATGAACAGGCTAAGATTCGGTGTCAAGATTGAGGGGAAAGAAAAGGTGAAGAAATTCAAGGATTTGATAAAAAATGGAGCAATGACAATCTGCAACCACGTTTACAGGTTGGATATGGTGTGCATCTTCAATGCTTTTCCGTGGCGCAGCATCTTTTTCCCTATTTACGGAGAGCATATTATGGGAAAGGATTCCTGGTTTATGCGTTATGCCGGTGGAATACCTGTCCCATCGGGAAGGAATGGAATGAGGGCATTCAACGAGGCTTTTGACGAGTTGCACAGGCGCAAACAATGGATTCACGTTTTCCCGGAATCTTGCAGTTGGAGGCATTATGTCCCAATCAGGTCGTTCCAGAAAGGAGCATTTACGATGGCTTACAGATATGGGATGCCGCTGATTCCTTGCGCTATTTCATATCGCCCGAGAACAGGATTTTTCAAATTGTTTGAAAAGCCGGATGTACCTCTTATGACCTTGCATATAGGCACCCCGATTATTCCGGATACGACAAAGCCGAGGAAGGATGAGGTGGCAAGGCTTCTTAAAGAAGCACACGCCCAAATGGTTGAGATGGTAGGAATCAAAAAGAATCCTTGGCCAGCAGAGATGTAACTAATTCGTCCCATATCATTTCCTGATATGGTGCGTTTTCGTTTATGCCAGCTGATGTTTCGACGGCTGATGTTCCGACGGTTGATGTTCCGACGGTTGATTTTGCCGAAGATGACACTGGTGCATTATTCGCTGATATAGTTTTAACTATATGGATGAACGGCATCCCAATAGCCATCGAGCCCCCGTCTGTTGACAGTTTGTCTCCAACCATCAGTGTTTCAGACGGTTCTGTTCCCAGTTCGGCGCAAGCTCTGACAAACACTTCCTTACAAGGCTTCAGACCGCCGAGATCCGGTGATTCCCAGACCGCATCGAAATCGGAAGGTTCAAGACCGCAAGCAGACAGTTTTTCCGCAGCCATCGCATAGTCCGACAGGATGGCGATTTTTATGCCCTGCTTCCTCAAAGTAGCCATCAATTCTTTCAGATGCTTTCTCTTAGGCATTGATTTCCTTATTATATCAACCTGACTGGGCATATAAGATTCATAGAACCATTTTCTGCATTTCTCCGGATTTGAGGACATTTCATTGAAAAGAGCCTCATAGTAGCCGCCTTTTTCCTCAAAGAATTTGCCCTGGAGCCTCTTGCGGCATATACGTTCACGGGCGAGCAGACCGATATGGAGAGGATCAGCAAGAATCAACTTTATAGGGAAATGACGTGACTCATAAAGAGTTCCGTCTATGTCAAATATGATAGCCTTTATCATTGGTAATCGTTCCATAACTGCAAAAATAACAAATATTTTATATAATTTTGCAGCTCTGAAAAGGTGTATTGCATTGCATTCGTATGTCGTGGAATTATATAAAAAAGGCAGGATATGACATCCTGATGCGGCATTGGCGGCACTTGAGCCACAGCATCCGTCCCAGATAGGTTTCAAGGCAATTAAGAATGTATCCAAAGTGTTTAAAACCAAATATTTTGAGGTTGCCTTTGATTTTAGGACAGGAGCTGTAATAAGACTGAAAGATCGTGAAACCGGAAGAGAGTGGGCGGATGCCGGTCATACTTTTATTATGAAACTTGCCGTTCAGGATGAACAGGGAAGCATTGTTGCAGGAAGTCCTGAAAAGATCTTTGTAGAATTGTCTTTCCCTGATGAGCGGAAAGAAATCAATGCTTGCGTAAAATGCTTTGACAAGAAAGCCAACAGACTGCCGGAAGCACAATGGTTCAATTTCAAACCACTTCTCAGGGACAATGCAGTATGGATGACGGACAAGATGAATTCTCCTGTGGAATTCAGGGATGTCATCAGCGGAGGACGGAGTGAAATTCAATCTTCATAACAATGTTTGGGGTACCAATTTCG
>JBJEBO010000350.1:0-2041 GCA_051870155.1 Candidatus Cryptobacteroides sp. | reverse complement strand
GCATCCGCACAGAGGCTCACAAGTTCAGGTCTGGTAGGGATGTGCCATCCTTTAGGACAGATTCCCTGTACTCCTTCGAATGTCTTGTAATTGTCTGCATCAATGGTCTCTGCCTTGAATGCCACAGCTGCTGTGTAGAGATAACCGAGTTTTTCGATTGACGCCTCGTCGGTGAGGACAGTACAAGTTGTGCCATCTGAAGAATATGGATACCAGAGTCCGCTCTTGTCTGAAGGGTCGCTTGACGGAGTCATCTTGTTCGGAACATAACGGAGAGGCTCAGCCATCCATTTGCGACCTGCAAGGGTAACGGTCTCATATCTAACATCGTCATAAACAAAATAGGTATCAAACTCCTCGAATGATGCAGGCTGCTCACCAACCTCTGTATCTCCGTCAAATCCGATTTTGCCCTCTTCAGTCCAATTCTCAATCTCTCCGGAAAGGGTTACATCCAAATCCTGACCGATGATGGTGGCCTCAATTGTGTATTGTCCGCCTGATGCAAGGGTCATTGATGCGAGAGGCTGTGTGATGACTGTCTTGTCGGAAAGGACAACTTCGAGTTTCATAGCAGCGGTCTGAGGCACTACGATGGCTGCATAATTGCCCTCTGACACTTTGCAGGCAGCGATTCTTGCAGCCTCACCTTCAGCAGTCACGGTGCCTTCTGCAACGCTCACCTTTGCTGAAGGAATGGTGTTGAGAAGGGCAACTTCCTTGATGGAAGCTGTTGCCTGGTTGTTGATTTTCATCACAATCTTGGTCATCCTGTGCTTGAAGACCATAGTCACGCTTTGTGCAGGGGTGACACCGGCCTTGGCTGAAGTCATAAAGTCTGAAGAGCCGACTCCTGAGGTCTGGTCTGTGCTTACAGAGAAGGTGTCTGGTGCACCGGCAGGATTGTATGGATAATAAGCGTAGAGGGAAGACTCTGTACTTGCATCTGAATACCAAACGAGTTCGCCAGCAAATACACCATCCTGGAATGTAAGGCAGGCATTGTCTGCATATAGAGTGGTTTCATTTGCCTTGGCTACTGTGAGACCGATTTTGTCTCCTGTCTCAAAATTCACTTCCGTAGCCTTTGTGATGAGAGGCTCGATTTGCAACTTCAGAGGGGTAGGGTCAAGTTGCTCCTTGTTCTGCTGGCAGGCAGCCAATGCGAGGACTGCAAGTGCCAAAAAGTTAAATCGTTTCATAATACAACACTTTATAAAGTTACTTAAAAATTATATCCGAATCCAAGTCCCGCACAAACGCGGTTGTTCCCGCCAAGAAGTTCCACTCCGAAGCCGTGGAGCAGTGATGCCTTTGCATAGACATACATTCCATTTCTGAAATTGCATCTCAAATTCAGCCCGGCACTGATTCTTTTTGCAACAAGCCATTCTGTCTGGAGTTTGTACCAGTCTTCAAGGCGGAACGGCTCAGTCTGCACTCCCGAATTTTCATCCATCAGGGAACTTTCTTCCGAAATGTTTCCTCCCGCATATCCGACCTCTATTCCTATGTCGAATCGACCCGGATGCAAAGTGCCTGCAACATAAGCTTTCCATTGCGACAATTGGCGTGAAAAGAGGTAAGGATACATCGTCGCCGACACATTAAGAGTTCTGTCGAGTAAAGCACCCACCTTAATTTCCCAGAAGTCAGCCATATATTCATATTCAGGAGCAATACTCCATATTTGCCTGATACCTATTATATTGGAACCCGTCTCCCTTACTGTCTGCACTCCATTCTCGCTCACTTTCTCCAAAATTGTCTCTTCGGTCTCTGTGCTTTTGCGGCTCAATGCCAGTCTTGCAAAATGTCCGTTCCGACCGTATCCTGCGGTAACTCCCACCTCATCTCCCGGGAAGCGGAACCAGATATTCTCCTTCTCTCCCGCCCTTCCCGTCGAGTGAATCCATTTGACCTCTGCGAAAAATCCTCCATACTGCGCCTGCAAAGCAGCGCCATATCCATATTCCCGCATCGGGAAACCGGTTACTCCGCTTTCGTCAAGATGAAGCGCACCTCCATTCCACGGTCCATA
>JBJEBO010000349.1:0-9494 GCA_051870155.1 Candidatus Cryptobacteroides sp. | reverse complement strand
CAGCATATCAACAAGGATTGGCTCAACGAATTGAAACTCAGGGCATCCTGGGGTATGACCGGTAACCAGGCAATTTCAAATACCGCCCGTTTCTCCCTCTTCTATGCAGACTACGGCAGCGGTCGTGACACAGCCACTTCATACGACCTCTACCTTCAGGGCAGCGGAACCTTCCCTTCAGGATATCGTACAGGCCAGTCAGCCAACAATAACCTCAAATGGGAAACTACCACCCAATACAACATCGGTCTCGATTTCGCATTCCTCAACAGCACTCTTTACGGAAGCATCGACGGCTACATCAAAGACATCACCGATATGCTCATCTCACCTGCTTATCTTGGATGTCTCGGAGAGGGCGGCTCATCCTGGCTCAACGGTCCATCACTCAGGAACGTGGGTATGGAGTTCACTCTCGGCTACAGGAATGTTACTGATTCAGGATTCGAGTATGGCATCAATGCAAACCTCGACTTCTATCGCAACTGGGTGACCTATCTCCCTGAAACCACCACCGGTTCCTATGCCCATACCACCACACAGAACCTTGTTGAGGCTCACGTGCCATACGGTTCAGTTGTAGGTTATGTGGTTGACGGTCTTTTCCAGACCAAGGAGGAAGTCCTCGCTTCCGGTCAGGACAACGCAAGGGTGGGAGGTCTTAAATATGCCGACCTCGACGGAAACGGTATCATCAATGCCTCCGACCAAACCTGGATTCTCAATCCTGTTCCGGATTTCTCTTATGGAGTCAATGTCGAACTCGGCTACAAAGGCTTCGATTTCACAATGTTCCTCCAGGGCGTACAGGGTGTGCAGGTTTATAACGGTCAGAAATTTCAGACGGACTTCTGGAGCCTCACTGACGCGGGAAGCAACAAGGGTAGCCGTCTCCTCGGTGCCTGGACCACAGCCAACACTTCTTCTACTATTCCTGCCCTCACTACCAACAATACCGGTGACGAAGGACGTACTTCAACATATTTCGTAGAGAACGGTTCATACCTCAAACTTCGTGATGTTACTCTCGGATACAGTCTCCCTACTTCTGTCCTCCAGAGAATCAAGATGACCAAGCTCCGTTTCTATCTGTCAGGACACAACCTCTTGACAATAAAGAGTAAATCCCTGACTTGCAAAGATCCGGAGAATCCGAATTGGGCATATCCTCTCGCAACTACCGTTTCATTCGGAGTACAGGTTGGTTTCTAATTCATCATACACAACGAATTATAGGTCGAAAAAACCTTAGGTTCTGATAATAAAATCGAAATGAAAATGAAATTCTCAAAAATAATACTTTCAGCAGCCATTTCCCTGATTGCCGTTTCCTGCAGCGATTTTATCAATGTGAGACCGCAGGGCGTCATCGATGATGAAATAGCAAACTCCAACCCTGAGGGTATGGTTACAGCCGCGTATTCAATGCTTGGCAACTGCTGGTACAATTATCCGTTCAATCTCTGGCCTTACGGAGACCTCGCAAGTGACGATTGTCTCAAAGGCGGTTCAGGTACCACTGATACCGGTTATCACGATGTGGAGATATGGTCTTCACTCACTTCAACTCGTGGTGAACTTGACGAACTCTGGTACAGACTCTACTGTGCAATCTCACGCTGCAACCGCGCCATCATCTCCCTTGAGGAATATGGTGAGCAGGAACTCGGCGCAGAGACGGCAGCAATCCGTATGGGTGAGGTCAAATTCCTCCGCGGACACTTCTATTTCAAGCTCCTCACAATGTTCCGTCAGATTCCTTGGATTGACGAGAATGTCGTAAGAAATGCAACCCACGAGCAGACAAGAAATGACGAGTTTACATATTATGAACTTTTTGATAAGGTAATTGCTGATTTCAAGGATGCTTACGACGTGCTTCCTGAAACTCCGGTTGACGGAGGACGCACCCACAAGATTGCTGCTGCTTCATATCTCGCAAAATGTTATCTTACCCTTGCTTGGGGCGACGGTTACGAGGCTACCAACGGAGTGTCACACATCAATCAGGACTATATGAATGAGGTAGTGAAATATACTGACGATGTAGTAAATTCACGTTTCACATATATGGCTGATTTCGGCGACCTCTTCCTCCCGGAATACAAGAACAATGTAGAGTCCATCTTCGCCGTCCAGACTTCTGATTATGAGGACGACAACACTGAATTCGGAAGGGCAAACTGGTCCAATATGCTCAACGGATGCTGGGGAATGTGGTCTTGCGGATGGGACTTCCACAAACCTACCCAGAACCTCGTGAATGCATTCAAGACCGAGAACGGTCTTCCTATGTTCGATACTTACAATGACAAGATTGACTATCCTATCAACGGTGTGGCTTCAGCCCAGAAATATGACCCACGGCTTTTCCATACTGTCGCAATGCCTTCATTCCCATACAAATATGAGGCAGAATATACTATGACCAAGGACAATACCCGTAACCCGAGCACCTACGGCTATTATTCATCCCTCAAGGATGTCCCTCAGCGCTCAGGTGGTGAGACCTACAATATGCCTTGGCAGGCATTCGCTATGAATGATTATGTGTTCAGATTCTCAGATGTGATGCTTATGCGTGCGGAAGCCCTTGTAGAACTTGGAAGGCTCGAAGAGGCAAGGACCATCATCAACCAAATCAGGGACAGAGCCTCAAAGTCTGTTGCAAAGCATATTTCCTATGCCGCAAATTTCTGCGAGATCGCCCTTTACCCGGCAAATATGTTCGACACCAAGGAAAAGGCTCGCAAGTGCCTCCAGTGGGAGCGCCGTCTTGAAATGGCTATGGAGAACACCCGTTATTTCGACCTTCGTCGTTGGGGAATAGCTTCTAAGACCCTAAACGCCTTCTTCGCAAGCGAGCAGAACTCGGTTTATGAAGGACAGAGCTATGCACAATATTACAGCGATGCATATTATACTCCTGACAAGAACGAATTCTATCCGATTCCATATAACCAGATGTACTATGTACCTGGTCTTTACACCCAAAACAAGAATTATAAATAATGATTAGGAATATGAGAAAATCAATATATGCGGCTTGTCTTCTCGCACTTGCCGTCTCCTGCAACAAGTTCGACATCGAACGTCAGCCGATGCAGATCCAGCCGATTGCGGAGGATTCCGTGAAGGGCTCTCTGGAGGGGGACGATTATGTCCTGACCTGGCCAGCACAGCAGGATCTTTATATGCAGGTTGCCACCTACTCTGGCAATGTCCAGCTTTCAAGAGTAATCGTTGAAGGAAATGAGTACAGGCATCTTATGGTTGACACCAACATAGAGTTCACATACGTGCTCAAATTGACTGATTCCACAAATTTCTCAACAGGAATCGTGAAGAAATATATGAGGGAAGGCGCATCCCGCATCACCGGGCTCTCAATGAGCCAGATAGAGAAAGGCGCCGGTTATGACGCCAAGGTTGTCTGGAACAAGAGCAACGATGCCACTTCCATTATTCTTGAGGCAAGCAATGGCAAACGCAACATAAAGGAGACTTTGGGCGGCTCAGCCACTGAATATGTCATCCCGGACGTGCAGTTCGATGAAAACTGGACAGTGAAGGTTTATGCGAAGAACGACAAGGGCACATCCCTTTCCTCTTCCACCGGACTTAAAATCGGTAAAACGGCAATAGGCTTCCTGAGCATCTATGACACACCTGAAGAGCACGTTGCGAAAGGTGACGATGACGAGGCTTGTGCTTGGCTCTGGCTCAAGTCTGAATATCCTAATGCAGTCTTTGTTCCTATGTCTTCAATCACAAGCCAGGATGTCATCGAACCATACAGGGTTCTGTTCTGGATTCGTGACCTTGAGGATGTCGGAGAGGATGCTGTATGGACTATGCCTGCACCTGCGGAATCAGCCCTTCCTCACATCAAGACCTGGTACAAGAATGGTGGCAGCCTCCTTCTTTGGAGCCACGCAATAGCCTATATCGCAAAACTCGGACGTATCGATGAATCAATGCTTCGCAGCAATGACAGGGCAATCGGATGCGGACGCGGAGGACACAATCCGGATGTATGGAAATTGGCCGTACAACTCCACCCTGGCAGCAAATTCAAGAAAGACTTCTCTTCTCATCCTATTTACAAAGGTCTGGATGTGGAGGAAACAGATAGGACCAAACTCATCGCTTTTATTGGAGCAGGTTGGAAAGAAGATCATAACTGCTTGTTCTTCAATATCCCTGGTGTCCTTACAGGTATCGGTGATCAGGAAGAGGCTTGCTACAACAAGGTGACCGAGGAATATGGAATCTATCCTCTCGGAACCTGGGATTCACAAATCGACTGGGTGTCACAACTCAACATTTGGGAGGCTCAGCAGGGTAATACGGAGTTCAAGGGCACTGTTCTTTGTATCGGAAACGGTGGATGTGAGTTCTCTATGAAGAATGCTGATGGAACCAATGACATCAGTGCTTATCCGAAGAACAATCCATACCAGGACAATGTACTCACCCTCGCCAAGAACAGCCTTGAATATCTCAAGACCAGATAATTATGAGAATTGAAACAAAAATATTGATTCTGTCTCTTGTCCTTTTTACAGCAGGATGTACGGATTCGAAATTTGACATTGTCATTCCTCCTCCTTCAACGGAGGAGGATAATGACAAACCCGAAAAGCCTGTAACCGGCGGAAATTATGATGAGCAATATCGTCCACAGATTCATTTTACCCCTGCGGCCAACTGGATCAACGATCCGAACGGGCTTGTATATGCAGACGGTGTCTATCATCTGTTCTACCAATATAATCCTCAGGGTAATGACTGGGGCAATATGAGTTGGGGGCACGCCGTAAGCTCCGACCTTCTGCATTGGGAAGAAAAATCTGTTGCCCTGATAGGGGATGAACTTGGGGCTATTTTCTCCGGTTCTGCCGTGGTGGACAAGGACAACACCGCAGGTTTCGGAAAGAACGCTATAGTCGCTATTTATACCTCTGCCGGGGATAAACAGCAGCAGAGTATCGCATATAGCACAGACGGGGGCTCTTCATTCAAGAAATACGAGGCAAATCCTGTCATTCCGAACACCACCCTTCCTGATTTCAGAGATCCGAAAGTGTTCTGGCATCCTGAAACATCATCCTGGATAATGACCCTCGCCCTTGGATGGAGTTGTGGAGTAGAACTTCTCTCCTCAAAGGATTTGAAACATTGGACTTCCCTCAGCACATTCAAATATCCGAGCGCTGACTGTACCAAAGGCCAGTGGGAATGTCCGGATCTTCTCCGTTTCAATTATGGCGGAAAGGATAAATGGGTTATGGTTGTGAGCGTGAATCCCGGAGGACCTGTGTCCGGTTCCGGAACGATGTATTTCATAGGTTCATTCGATGGTAAGGAGTTCGTTGCTGACGAGATGGAATATCCTATGTGGATAGACTATGGTACTGATAATTATGCCGGAGTAAGTTGGAGCAATACCTCTGACAGGACGGTTTATATAGGATGGATGAACAATTGGCTTTATGCCGGTGCCGTGCCTTGCTCTCCTTGGAGGTCTGCGATGACCCTCCCTCGTGAGATGGGACTTGTTGAGGTGGATGGCAAGCCTGTTCTTGCAACTAAACCTGTACGCGAGATTGAATCGATTGCCGGAGAATGGACTAAGGCTGACGGAGGGAAACTGCCTGAGGCAGATGCCTATCATCTGAGCCTAACTGTGAATATGTCCGAAAAGACCGTATGCAGTCTTTCCAATGCCGCCGGTGAGACCCTCGAATTCAATATCAATCCGTCCACAAGGCTCCTGACAGCAAAACGAAGCTCAGCAACCGGAGCTGTGTCGTTTTCTTCTGTGTTCTCTTTCCCTGGCATAAAAATGCCTCTGCTGGGTTCTGTAAACACAGTGAAAATTGATATATTTGTGGATAGGTCTTCAGTCGAGTTCTTCAATTCAGACGGAACCTCTGCAATGACATTGCTCGTCTTTCCAAAGGAAATCTATTCGGAATTAACAGTCTCCGAAGGAAATCCGCAAGTGAAAGTGCGTCCTCTCAAGAACGTATGGAGATAATGAAACACATAATTGACATTAAAACTATATGAAGCGATCACTAATTCTTTTCTTTGCACTTTTTATGTGCATCGGAGCCTTCGCACAGGGTTTCAGGGTTGACAATCTCGGAAACAGGAACATCATCGTCAGGATTGACGATATGTCAAAGCGTTTCCTTTTGGTACCTGTGCAAGAAAGTGTTGCCGAATCAGCTGTTTATCTCACTATTGACGGGGTTGCCGAGCCTCGCAGGGATATCAAACTGGCAATCGACAAAATTGACTATATGGTTCCGATTGACCTTGCTCCTTATAAAGGAAAGGTCGTGGCACTTGACATCCATATTGGAGGTTACAATGACCGTTCCGGAAGCCGTAAGGAGGTGATTTCGGATATCTGCTGGAGCAAGATGACCCTCTCAGACGAATTTGATGTGACCAATGTCGAGAAATACCGTCCGGCGTTCCACCACTCCCCGCAATACGGTTGGATGAACGACCCTAACGGAATGTTCTGGCACGACGGAGCCTACCATCTTTATTATCAATATAATCCTTATGGATCCATCTGGGGCAATATGCACTGGGGACATTCTGTCAGCAAGGACCTCATTCATTGGGAACATCTTCCTGTTGCAATCGCTCCCGACCAATGGGGTACCATCTTCTCAGGAAGCGCCGTTGTTGATACCCACAACACTTCAGGGTTTGGTGAGAATGCTGTTGTGGCTATGTACACTTCCTGCAGCCTCACACAGAAACAAAGCATAGCTTATAGCACTGACGGCGGAGTAACTTTCACCAAATACGAGGGCAATCCTGTAATTACAGCTCCAGTAGAGTGCCGTGACCCGAAGATGTTCTGGAATGAAGATGCGCAATGCTGGAATTGCGTCCTTGTAAGCCCTCTCGAATATGAGGTGTGGTTCTATTCAAGCAAGGACCTCAAGAATTGGACGAAGGAAGGGGAGTTCGGAGGTCACGGAATGGTAAGCCATATCTGGGAATGCCCTGATATGATAAAGGTCAAGGACCCTGTTTCAGGAGAAACCAAATGGATACTTATTGTTAATGTGAACCCGGGAGGACCTGCAGGTGGAAGCGCTACCCAATATTTCGTAGGTGACTTCGATGGCAAAAATTTCACTTGCAGCAGTGCACCTGAGGTTACAAATTGGCTTGACTATGGAAAAGACCATTATGCAACAGTCTCTTGGAGCGGAGCCCCGGATTCAAGGGCTATGGTCATTGCCTGGATGAGCAACTGGCAGTATGCCAATCAATTGCCTACAATGCAGTTCCGCAGTGCCAATTCTGTTCCTCGCGACCTCGGCGTCTTCAAGGACAAGAACGGTCAATGGAGAGTGTCTGTGGTGCCTTCACCGGAAATGGATGCCCTCCGCTCAGGAAAACCTGCAAAATATTCATTTACAGCTTCTTCGAAACCAAGGACTTATGGACTTCCTTCTTCTCTTTGTGAAGTTGAGGTTTCGTTTACCTGCCCTGAAGGAAGCTCATTATGCCTCTCATTCGCCAATGAGGACGGCGAGCACGCAGACCTGATATATGACGGGAATGAATATGCCTTCGACCGTTCAGAAAGCGGAATCGTGGATTTTAGCCTTGATTTCCCTGTACCTGCAAAGGCTCCTGCTTCAGGAGAGAAAGTCCAGTCTGTCCGTCTCATAATGGATGTCTCAAGCATTGAAATGTTCGATGCTGCAGGCTATTGGGCAATGACTGAACTCGTGTTCCCAAACAAACCTTACAACAGGATTACCGTTTCTTCCACCAACGGGAGATGCAAGGTCCTCTCACTCAACATATACAAACTTGGCATAGAATAATATGAATAAGAAAACACCGATATCAGTCTTTCTTGCTGTGATGCTCTGTTTTTTCACGATGGGCTTCGTGGACCTCGTGGGAATTGCATCCAACTATGTGCAGAAAGATCTTGGTCTGACTGACTCACAGGCCAATATAATGCCTTCGCTCGTCTTCTTCTGGTTTCTGATTTTCTCAGTCCCTACCGGAATGCTGATGAACAAAATCGGCAGGAAAAAGACAGTGCTGCTCAGCATAATAGTCACTGCTGTTTCCCTGCTTATCCCTCTGTTTGGCAACGGATATGTACTTATGCTCGTGGCATTCTCTCTCCTCGGAATAGGTAACGCTTTGATGCAGACATCATTGAATCCTCTCATCAGCAACATCGTGAATCCTTCCGCCCTCGCCTCCACCCTGACCTTCGGTCAGTTTGTTAAGGCAATCGCATCCTTCCTCGCGCCTTACATCGCAATGTGGGGAGCAGTTGAGGCAATGCCTACGTTCGGACTCGGCTGGAGGGTTCTCTTCCCTATCTATATGGTGATTGCGGTTATTGCCATCTTCGCCCTCTCTTCCACCAAAATTGAAGAAGAGGAGGTTGACAAGGCTTCAGGCTTCCTTGAGTGCTTCAAACTTCTCGGACATCCATTCATCCTCCTGTGTTTCATCGGAATTATGTGTCACGTGGGAATCGATGTGGGAACCAACACCACAGCTCCTAAACTCCTGATGGAGAGATTGGGTTACACCCTTGATGAGGCAGCGATGGCAACCAGCCTTTATTTCATTTTCAGGACCATTGGCTGTTTCTCAGGAACATTTATCCTGCGCTTCCTCAAGCCTAAATATTTCTTTGGAATCAGCGCCGCTATGATTCTCATAGCAATGGCAGGTTTGTTCTTCGTGGACACCAAAGCCTTGCTTTGCGTCTGCATCGCCCTCGTGGGATTCGGCAACTCCAATGTGTTCTCCATCATCTTCTCCCAGGCTCTTCTCAGCGAGCCTCAGAGAAAGAACGAGGTATCCGGTCTTATGATTATGGGTCTCTTCGGTGGAACAATCTTCCCTCTTGCAATGGGCTTCGCCTCTGATATGATGGGCCAGGCAGGAAGCGTCGCAGTTATGGCAATTGGAGCTATTTATCTTGCAGTTTATACGTTATTGATTAAGAAAGCATAAAGTAATGAATAGATATATCATAGGAATGGGGGAGGCTCTATGGGATTGCCTGCCTGAGGGACGCAAAATAGGTGGAGCTCCGGCAAATTTCGCTTATCACGCAGGTCAGTTCGGATTCCGTTCAATGGCAGTGAGTGCCGTAGGATATGATGAACTCGGTCGTGAAATCATCGAAAAATTTGACGAGAAAGGACTCTCCCATCATCTTCCAAAAGTTGATTACCCAACAGGTACCGTGCAGGTGACCCTTGATGACAAAGGCGTACCTTGCTATGAAATCAAGGAGAATGTAGCTTGGGACAATATCCCATATTCTGCTGAACTTGAGGAAATTGCCCACAATACCAAAGTTGTCTGTTTCGGTTCTCTGGCCCAGAGGCACGGAGTGTCTTGTGACACAATCAACCGTTTCATCGACGCTATGCCGCAGGGAGAGGACATCTATAAGATATTCGATATCA
>JBJEBO010000348.1:0-9501 GCA_051870155.1 Candidatus Cryptobacteroides sp. | reverse complement strand
TTCCTCAAGCGGAAGCGGGACTAAGATTCCAACCTACGCTCCTCTAATATTTGAGATTGACATAATCGTAACTGAAGAGGAGGAAGAATGAGCATAACATCAACCTCAGATCTCGGGACCAAACCAATTGGGAAACTTCTTGGAAACTATGCGATACCTGCCATCATAGCTATGATGGCATCTTCGCTTTATAATATGGTGGACAGTATCTTCATCGGCCAGGGAGTGGGTCCTATGGCAATCTCCGGACTTGCCGTAACCTTTCCTCTGATGAACCTCTCCACTGCCTTCGGTACCCTCGTAGGCCTAGGAGGCTCCACTATGATTTCAGTCCTGCTCGGACAGAAGAACTATGCCGCTGCAAACAAGGTACTCAGTAACATAGTCACACTCAATATAATTATAGCATCGGCTTTCTCAATTCTTTCCCTGATTTTCCTTGAACCCATACTGACCCTCTTCGGCGCGAGCGAGAACACACTGCCATACGCCAAGGACTACACGAGGATAATAATGTATGGCAATGTTGTAACCCATCTATATTTCGGTCTGAACAACGTGATGAGGGCATCAGGCAATCCCAAAAAAGCTATGGCTCTCACCATATTCACAGTGGTGTTCAACACCATCCTTGACCCTTTGATGATTTTCGGTTTTGGTATGGGTATTAAAGGAGCCGCCTGGGCTACAGTCTTTGCGCAGACCGTTGCTATGACAATCGTACTCATACATTTCGGGAAGAAAAGCCATTCAGTCCACTATGACAAGAAGATTCTCAGGTTGGATATCAGGGTGGCGAAAGATTCTCTCGAAATCGGATTTGGCCCCTTCCTTATGAACGCAGCCGCCTGTATGGTAACCCTTTTCATCAACAGGCAGTTAATGAAATACAGCGGAGACCTTGGCGTGGGAGCATACGGTATATGCAACCGGGTAACCTTTATGTTTGCTATGATTTGTATGGGACTCAATCAGGGGATGCAGCCTATTGCCGGCTATAATTACGGGGCCAGGAATTATACAAGGGTAAAGGAGGTATATAAAAGGACGGCCATCTACGCGACCCTTGTAACAATATCCTGCTTTATCGTATGTGTCTTTGCCCCCAAAGCGGTATGTTCGATATTTACGTCCGACCCAATTCTCAAATCTATGGCATCATCGGGATTGAGGATAATGAATATGGCATTCCCTATCGTAGGTTTCCAAATGGTGTCCACCAACTTCTTCCAATGTTTGGGAATGGTGAACAAATCCATAATCCTTTCATTGTCAAGGCAGATACTGTTCCTGATTCCTCTTCTTTATTTTCTTCCACTCTGTTTTGGGGCGGAAGGAGTATGGATATCTTTCCCTGTGTCGGATTTCCTTGCAAGCATACTCACAGTAATTATGCTCATTGGGCTTTTCAAAAAATTATCAAAACTCAAAGACGGAGACGACCCGTCCATACTTGGTAGCAAACTTTAATACAATGGACAAGATAATCTTCAACATAGGTCGCCAATTCGGAAGCGGCGGCAGACAGGTGGCCCAGACCGTCGGCAAGATGCTCGGCATCCCTGTTTATGACGACGAACTTCTGCTAAAAGCCGCCCAGGAAAGCGGCTTGAGCGCCGAGATGTTCAAGGGAACGGACGAGAAGAGGAGGCTTTTCGGCGCGGGCGGATCCACCTTCAGCAACACCCTGTTCTGGAGTACGAAGAATTTCGTCAGCGATGCAGACTTTTTCAGCATACAGTCACGAGCCATTCTTTCAATCGCGGAAAAAGGTTCGGCAGTGATAGTGGGAAGATGTGCAGACTATATTCTGAGGGAAATGGACTGTACTATTGACGTATTCATTACTGCTCCAGATGTTTGCAGAATCAAGAGGGTTGCAGGAAGACTTGGCATAGACCCGAAGAAGGCGGGCGACCTGATCCAGAAAAAAGACAGGAAAAGGGAATCATATTATAACTATTACACCTTCGGTAACTGGGGCGTGGCTTCCAACTATGACCTCTGCATAGATTCATCCATCCTTGGCATCGAAGGCACAGCAGAATTCATCATTGACTTTGCGAAAAAAACCGGTAAACTCAAATGAAGAAGAGAAAAAACAGATATTTAATTCCTCTGACACTATTGTGCCTTGTAGCCGTGACTGTAGTCATCGTGTCGGCAGCCTCAAAGCACAGGAGCGAAGAAGATATGGAAGAATACAGACCCCTGGTCAGGCTCAATGACACTCTGGTCAACTCACTTTGTGAATTGGATACCCTCAAAGGACTAGACAAGGCAGTCCGCTCATATATGGCAAAATGGGATTTGAAAGGTCTCTCCCTTGCAATTATGCGCAATGACTCCCTTCTTTTTGCAAAAGGCTACGGTTGGGCAGACAAGGAGGCAGGGGTGGAAATGCAACCGGGCAACATTCTGAGGATGGCTTCAGTATCCAAACTCATAACTGCAACAGGAATAATGGTTCTTCAGGAAAGAGGGTTGATTTCCTTGAAAGACACGGTGTTCGGTCCACGAGGGGTGCTATGTGACTCTGTTTTTACTGCGTCTGTAAAGGATAAGAGGATGTTCAATATCACAATAGAGGACCTGCTCAGGCACAAAGGCGGCTTTACCTGCGGACGCGGAGACCCTATGTTCTCAACAAGGGATATAATAAGGCAGTTCCGTCTTGACGGGGCTCCGGACCACGAGACCCTTGTCAGATGCATACTTACACGTCCTCTTGGCTTCGCTCCCGGAACTTCACAAAGTTATTCAAACTTCGGCTATCTTCTTCTGTCAATGGCAATTGAAAAGATCACAGGTACAGATTACGAGACTTTCATCAGAGAGAATGTCCTTGAACCGGCCGGCTGCTTCGATATGCATATAGCAAATAATTATTATGAGGAAAGATATGACAATGAAGTCAAATATTATATGCAGAAAGACTCCGAGCCGTGTGAGGAATACACCCTTAGCGGAAATATGGTTCCAAGATGCTACGGCGGCAGCGACATTAATTCCCTCTCCGGAGCAGGTGCCTGGTGCGGCTCACCTGCAGAACTTTGCAGATTCGTGGCAAGCATCGACGGAAAAGACGGAGTTCCGGACATCATCAGCCAGGAAAGCGTAGCGGCAATGACGGAGTATTTCGACCAGGATACATATTCCCTTGGATGGAATGACACCAAGCCGGATGGAGAATGGACGAGGACCGGCACCCTTGCAGGTACGTCGGCCCTCATCAAATGCTATCCTGACGGGGAATGTTGGATAATGATTACCAACACAGGTACTTATGTAGGTCCCCATCTTTCAAGGCACACATCCGAACTGTTCAGGAAATGCCGCCAGTCATATAGCGGCAGACTCCCCTCTCAGAATCTGTTCGGATCGTAATACCTGATTTCAAATTCTCCAGAAAGGATTCCATAGCCGTTTTCAGCAAGGGAATCCAATTCATTTTCACCCGGATATACACATACCGGTGCAATAAAACTGACCATATCTGTAACGGCATCAGTTACTTCCTTGCTATATGCCACCCCTCCGGTAAGGATTATTACATCCACCTTGCCCTTTGCAACAGGAGCGAAATATCCGATATATTTTGCAAGCCCGGTACAATAGGCCTTTATAAAAAGGTCTGCCATCTGATCTCCTGCAGCCTTCCTTGCAAGGATTTCCCTGAAGTCATTAGTTCCGAGATATGCGACGGCACCACCCTTCCCGACGAGTTTCTTCTTGATTTCCTCCTTGGTGTATTTTCCGCTGAAACACATCTCTATGAGTTGGAATGCAGGAACAGTACCGGCACGTTCCACACTCATAGGTCCCGTGCCACCAAGAGAATCTGTAGTATCAACCACAAGACCATTTCTGTGGAGCGAGACAGATGAACCGCCACCGATGTGGGCGACGATGGCCGTCACCTCATTTGCGGATTTGCCAACGCTCCTTGCATATCTGCGCACCATAGCCCTGGAATTCAATGCGTGGAAGAGGGTCCTGCGATGAAAATCCGGAATTCCCGCCAGTTTCACCTCTGGCAAAAGTTCATCAGCCATAGGAGGGTCGGCAATGAAAGCGCGACATTTTTCCTCTATCCCGGCTTTCTGACGTGCCTCATTCACCTCAATGGCAATGTCCTCGGCAATTAAGGCGCTGAGATTGCAGGCGTGGACACCGTCCTTGCCGCTTATCAATGCGTCCCTCATAGCCTTATTGACCTCATAGACACCGGTCCTAATCGGAGTCACGAGTCCTCCGCGAGCCATCACAATGTCTATTGATTCAAGAGGAATACCCCTTGAAAGCAAGAAATCCGTGATGGTATCACGACGCATAAGGTCCTGATCCATCACGGATGAATATTTTGCAAGTTCTTCGAGACTATGGGCGAGATTCTGTTCAAACAGTTTCTCTCCGGAATCAAAGAATCCGATTTTAGTAGTGGTTGAGCCGGTATTTACAGCCAGTATTCTTCCTTTCATAATGATCATTTCGCCGTCAGCGCTGCAATTGCTATGGAATTGAGTTTGGTATCGATGCTGTCAGCCCTGCTTGAAAGAACGCAAGGGACTTTCGCACCAACCATCATTCCGGCCTGCTTAACTCCAACGACAAGTTTTGAATTGGTTTTATAGAAAACATTTGCAGATTCTATGTTGGGGAAAAGAAGGCAGTCTGCATCGCCGCCGACAGGGCTGTTCAAACCCTTGATTTCGCAGGATTCCTTATCCACCGCCACATCCAGGGCGAGAGGTCCGTCCGCTATGCAGCCTTTGATCTGGCCTCTGTCAACCATCTTTGAAAGCTGTGCAGCTTCCATACAGGCAGGCATACTCGTAAGCATCTGTTCGGAGGCTGCTATGATGGCAACCTTTGGCATACTGATACCGAGAGAATGCGCTACGTTGACGAGATGACCCATTATGATCTGTTTTTGCTTGAAGTCCGGAGCAGGAATCACTGCCATATCACCGAGGACGAGAAGTTTGTGATAATTCGGATTCTCGATGACACCGCAATGTGTTAAAGTTCCTTTAGGAGGCAGGAGACCGGTCTCCTTGTTCAGAATGGCGCGGAGGAATTTGTCTGTTGAACAGAGTCCCTTCATAAGGATGTCTCCCTCTCCTGCACGAACCATTTCCACAGCCTGAGCTACTGCCTTAAGTTCCACCGGATTGTGAACAACGGTGAATGCTTCAGGGTTGACTCCCTCAAGTTCACACGCCGCGGCAATCATATCCTTGTCTCCCACCAATGTCACGTCAACAAGTCCAAGTTCGATGGCCTTGCCTGCGGCAGCCACGGTGTGGCTGTCAACTCCCCAGGCGGCAATCATCCTCTTCTTTGATCCACAACTGGCAAGATGGGCAAAAATGTCGGTAAAATGTGTCAGCATAGTCCAGTCTTTATTCGTCCTCGTTGAGGACTATGTGCATTGTATCCTGTGCGATGACAAGTTCCTCGTTGGTCGTGATGACTGCAACTTTAACCTTTGAATCAGGAAGAGTGATAAGGGTGTCCTTGCCGTTTACAACATTGGCTTCATAGTCGAATTTGACTCCGAGGTAAGTGAGGTTTTCGCAGACCCTGCGGCGAAGGCGGCTGTTGTTCTCTCCGATTCCTCCAGTGAAGACGATGAGATCAACTCCGTTCATTGCAGCAGAATATGCACCGATATATTTGGTGATATCGTATGTGAGTTTCTTGAGGGTAAGTTTAGCCTTTGCGTCACCTGCATTTGCAGCCTCATTAAGGTCACGTGCGTCAGAAGAAACGCAGGACAGACCCTGGAAACCGCTCTTCTTGTTGAGAATCTTGCTCATCTGTGAAGGAGTGAGATTTTCCTTTTCCTCAAGATATGTGATGACATCCGGATCGACGTTTCCGCAACGGGTTCCCATAATGAGTCCCTCAAGCGGGGTGAATCCCATTGATGTATCTATTGATTTTCCGTTTGCAACTGCAGAAATCGAACTTCCGTTACCGAGATGGCAGGTGATAATCTTTGAATAATTGAGGTCCAGACCTACGAATTTGGCTCCCTTTGCAGACACATATTTGTGGCTTGTACCGTGGAAACCATATCTGCGAATCCTGTATTTCTCATAATATTCATAAGGAAGGGCATACATATATGCGTATGGAGGCATTGTCTGATGGAATGCTGTATCAAATACGGCAACCTGCGGAACTGTAGGAAGGGCCTCTGTAACTGCCTTGATTCCAAGAAGGTTAGCAGGATTGTGGAGAGGAGCGATATCGCTGCATTTTTCAATCTGTGCGATTACCTCTTCATCTATGAGCTTGCTGCAGAAAAATTCTTCTCCTCCGTGGACTACACGGTGTCCGACAGCTTCTATGTCCTCAAGAGTGGAGAGCACACCGGTCTCCTTGTCGAGCAAAGCCTCAAGGACGGCCTTGATTGCTACTGTATGGTCCTCGATAGGCAATTCCCTTACAACTTTTTCCTTTCCTGAAGCCTGATGCTTGAGACATCCGGTTTCCATTCCGATTCTTTCCACGAGACCTTTTGCGAGAAGGTCATAGACATCATCCCCCTTCATATCAAGCAACTGATACTTGAGAGAAGAACTTCCACAATTCAAAACTAAGATTATCATATTTCAGAAAAATTAAATATTTCGTTACAAAACGTGACAAAGTTATAAAATTTATCACTACTTTCGCAAAAAATATGGACGAAATGGAAGGAGGAACTGTGAGGGAGTCTTTGTCTTTTTCCGCCGGGGCTGCGGTCTCGGCTATTATACTTGCCAATCCTGTACTCCACGTTTCACCATTTTATCATTACACCCTCCTGCCTCTTTGCATCATTCCAATAATCATAATATATAAATGCGGTATCGTTGGGACATCACGCATCACCGCCCGCGCAGCAGTCTTTCTCCTGCTTTTCCTATGCGGGGCCTTTTGTTTTTCCACCTCCGCCCTCACAGGAGCCACAACATCCATCCACCAGAGTTCTGAGGGAGGATTGACAGAAAAATGCTACGAAGCAATAACCTCGACCATAGATTCAATGCCATTCGCCAAGAATGACACAAAAGCCCTCATCAAAGCCCTCGTAGCCGGCGACCGTTCAGGACTATCCTCTGAAATTCGACAGGCTTTCCGTGATGCCGGTGCCTCCCATCTTCTTGCCCTTTCCGGTCTGCATCTGGGCATCATTTATATTATGATTTCCAAACTGCTGTCCTTCATAGGTAATTTCCCTTCAAGCAGGAAATTACGTTCCGTTGCGACAATCCTCCTCTGCGGGCTTTATACATTGGCAACAGGAGCTTCCCCTTCCCTCAAACGGGCATTTCTCTTCATAACACTCAGGGAGACCGGATTTATGCTCGGGCGTGAACCTCAACCCCTCAGCATCCTCAACGCGGCACTGATAATACACATAGCCATATCTCCCGAAGAAATCACATCACCAGGCTTCCAACTCTCATACCTTGCCGTCCTTGGAATCATAACCATAGCCCCACGCCTACAGGCAATTTGGAAGAGCGAAGACTATCTCGCGTCAAAAATATGGCAGCTCACTTCTGTATCAGTGGCAAGTCAGATTTTCACAGCGCCTGTAGCCTGGCTGCATTTCCAAACCTTTCCACTTTATTTTCTAATAACCAATATATTAGCCATACCAATCACAGGAATACTGATGCCATCTGCAGTAATCGCCGCACTGCTCCATTCAGCAGGAATATGTCCTCAATTCCTTCTCCAAGCCATAGATTTTCTTTCCTCCCTGCTCACAGGCATCCTCACGACCATCAGTTCCCTTCCGTCTGCGGCAATATGACATCAAAGCCTTCAGATACCCAATATTTCATCTTTCCGCCCTCATCATATATGAGATAACCCTCAACGGAATCCGTCGAAGTGATAAACTCCACCGCCTTTTCCTTACCGATGACCATACAATAAGTGGCGTAGGCGTCCGCTAATGCACCATTATCAGCTATAATAGTGGCACTCAATAAATTGTGTGTCACAGGCGAGCCTGTACGAGGATCCACGGTATGGGCATATTTCTTTCCATCCTTAAGATAAAACTTCCTGTAATTGCCGGATGTCACCACCCCGCATTCCCTCTTCGGCATATTAACGACTCCGCTAAGGCTCTTTCCCGGCTCGTCATTGCCGTCAAACGGAGTGTCAACCCCGATTTTCCAGGCATCACCAGACGGATTCACTCCCCTGCTCACGATTTCCCCACCTACATCCACCAAAAGGTCATCCACTCCAAGGGCTGTGAGAAATTCTACCACCTTATCACAACTGTATCCCTGGGCTATTGCATTGTAATTCAGTAGCGGAAGTGAATCAGGCTGGGCAGCGCCTTCTTTAAGAAGGGCATCAGGGTGGATGAGTCCATCATCAAGGATTGCATCCTCCATCGAATCCTTAAGACGGTCAAATCCACATCCCTCAAGCACTTGCGCAACTTTCGACGGTGAAGGGAGGGAATCCCCCGTGAAACCGAAACCCCAAATATTGAAAAGCGGTCCCGCAGCGACATCCACGGCTCCATCCGTTTCTTTCCAACATTCCGCTGCAAAAGAATATATGTCTTTGAACATACTGTTATCCGGAACAGCCTCCCCGGCATTGAAACGACTGAGAAGCGAACCTTTGTTATAGCCTGAAAGTGTCCTGTCTATCTCCGCGAGAATGGAATCAACACCTTCCTTGACCTGCTCCGGAGCCAGGCTCAAAGGACCATCAACAGTTTCGGAATTATATTTCACAACATATACACCTCCCTGGGCATACCCGGTGAGTGATACATAGCCGCTTCTATCGGCACAAGAGGCAAAAATAAAAGATGCCGTAAAAAATGCGGCAACAATTTTGAGATTGACTTTCATCTTAGGCAAAGTATTTGTACAAAGATACGAAAATGTGAAAAAAAATGCACATATTTGCAGATTATAATTACTACGAACTTTAAGACAACGTTTATTCATAACAGATGAACATTCACAAGAACAAGATTGCGCTGCTGTTTCTACTCACCGTTGCAACAGCGGCTTTTTCCTGCAAAAAAGATGAAACTACGGAGACTTCTCCTTCAATGACCGGAACCTTGAGATTTTCCGTCCCAGAATATGTAACTGCGGGCAGCAGAATCACAATTACGCCAAGAGGAGTGGAACATCCTGAAGGAAAAGGAATTGGCTACAGTTGGAAGGTTACTCCCGGATCTGAGGTTGCTGACACGGTAAAGACAGAAGACGGTTCCGGAGACGGTTCATACAACTATGTTTTTGAGGACGAATTGGGAGATTATACCATATCTTGTACGGCGTTCGCAAGCGGCTATCTCAGCAAGACCGCTTCATATATAGTAACCTTGGTCAAGGGAGGCGCCATCGGAGGATCCATCACAGAGAACGGAATCAGCGCAACCGATCTCAGAATCACTGACACGAGAGATTCCAAGGCATATTATTTCGTCAATCACGGCAACCTTTCCTGGTTCCG
>JBJEBO010000347.1:0-9516 GCA_051870155.1 Candidatus Cryptobacteroides sp. | reverse complement strand
GGGACGGTCTTTCTGCTACTGCCACCGTGGGTATAGACAAGAGAATGTACTATCAGTACAAATATGTATCTGCTGAACATAAAGAATCCATCGACAATGCACACAAAGGTTCTGCATACCACGGGTATGACGCCCAGGACCGCTACAACGTGGATGCATATCTCTCATACGACAAAATGTTTGGAGACCACAAGATTAACGCCGTGGCCGGATACAGCTTCTACCAGCATAATGGACGCGAGAAATTCAATGCCACCAACTACGACTTCACTGTTGACGGCATCGGTCCGTGGGACCTCGGTTCAGGTACCTGGCTCAATGACGGCAAGGCTCAGATGGAATCCAACAAGAATCCGCGTGAGAGACTGCTTTCCATCTTCGCTCGTGTAAACTATTCATACGGAGGACGTTATATGCTTCAGGCAAGCTACCGTCGTGAGGGATCATCTAAATTCGGACTGAACCACAGATGGGGTAACTTCTGGGCGGTGTCAGCCGGATGGCGCATCTCTTCAGAGAACTTCCTTAAGGATGCAGAATGGCTTAGCGACCTCAAACTCAGGGCTGGTTACGGTGTAACAGGAAACAATGGATTCGACACAGGATACAGCACACGCCAGTACAAGTCTTATGCAACGTGGCCGGTGCCTGGCTATGGCTATGTGCCGACTTACGGAACAGCGAAGAACATCAACCCTGACCTCAAATGGGAAGAGAAAGCCGAGGTCAATGTCGGTCTCGACTTCGCATTCTTCGATAACAGACTCTGGGGTAAATTCGACTGGTATCTGCGTAATGTGAAAGACCTTCTTTATGAGGTGAATGTGCCGCAGCCGCCTTACATCTACAGCACGATGATGAAGAATATCGGAAACCTCAGGAACATTGGTTACGAATTTGAAATCGGAGCCGACCTTGTTCGTGCCCGTGACTTCACCTGGTCAACCGCCCTGCGTTTCTCCAACAACCGTTCACAGATTACCAATATGGGAGCCGACTTCATACTCGATCAGGTCAAATTCCCTGCTCCCGGCAACCCTGGATATGCTGTAAGACTTACTAACGGATCAGAAATCGGTCAGTTCTTCGTATATAAATATGCCGGTGTAGATGAGAATGGTAAATGGCTCATCTACGACAAGGACAACGAGGTTGTCCCTGCACGCGACGGTTCGGTCAACAATCTAGTTGAAGAGAATAAACATTTTGTCGGGAACGCAATGCCAACCGCCATCCTCGCCTGGGACCACAATTTCAGGTGGAAAGGTCTCGATCTTTCAATCTATCTCCGCAGCTGGCTTGATTTCGATGTCTATAACCAGATTGATATGTATTACGGCCTTCAGAAACAGGATGGCTACAATGTCCTGAAGACTGCATATACCAAGAACAAGGATGTAAAGGATGAGAAAATCCTCTGCGACTATTTCATCGAGGACGGTTCATTCCTGAAGATAGACGCCATCTCCCTTGGATATACCCTTCCTTTGCAGAAGTACAACATCTATCTCTCAAAACTCAGACTTTATCTGACTGTCAGGGACGTTGCTACATTTACAAAGTATTCGGGACTCGATCCGGAAGTCAATATCAACGGTCTCTATCCTGGATTTGAATATATAAAGAATGACTCATCAAGCTTGTATCCGCGCACCTGCCGCTTTACGCTTGGAGTCCAGTTGACATTCTAAAAAGGGTTTCTAAATATGGAAAATATGAGAAAAGCAATATTATCGTCGATTGTGACCGGATCACTTCTCTTGATTGCATCTTCCTGCAACCTTGACGAGATCTCCTATTCACAGGTGACTCCGGACACATTCTATACATCTCCGGAAAATACTTACGCTGTCCTCGCCCGTCCTTTCACCCATTGGAAATATTATGTGGATCCGGGCAGGGAATCATACAGGGTTCTCGAACTCAGCGCCGATGAGATGTGCTGCCCGAAGAGGGGATCAGACTTCTACAATGGTGGAAACGAGCAGAAGCTCTGGTATCACACCTGGACTCCTGAGCATCCTTATGTTCAGAAACTCTATGAACTTACACTTCAGGGAGTTGCATACGCCCTTGCTGCAAGGGATGACCTTTCTGCCCTTGACTATTCCAAATTGGGAATGACAGAGCAAGACAAGAAAGGACAACTCGGTCAGTTGGATGGAATCATAGGATATTTCTATCTTATGGGTCTGGATTCATTCGGTGGACTTCCAATTTACAATTCGTCCACTGAGCTTCCGAAAGGACGCAGCACTGAGAGTGAACTTTTCTTCCACGTGGAGGAGCTTCTTCTTAAGGCCATTGATGAACTTCCTGCAAAGGCTTCCCTCAATGAAGCTCAGGACGGATATATGAGAAAAGCAACCGCTGCCATCCTCCTTGCAAGGCTCTATTTCAATGCTGAGGCTTACCTTGTGGACCGCAACAGCCCAGATAAGGCTGCAGATCTCGGCGGAGTGGACTATTTCGCTAAGGCGCAGAAAATATGCGAAGACCTCATAGCAGGAGAATATGGACCGTATGGAATTGAAAACGACTGGTGTACAGTCCACGGCTTCGATAACAATATCTCCAAAGAGGCTGTATGGAGCGTTCCAAACCAGACTAACTACCTTGAAAGCGATATGTGGTACAGGTATTTTATGCCTTACAACGTCCACGACTATTTCAACATTGAAAAACATACCGCCTACAACGGATATATGCTGACTCCATCCCTTGACCCACAGGGTAACAGGTATGACTACAAACTTGGTGGAACATACTCCAAGTTCAACGATTCTGACCTACGCAAACAGCCATACCATTACAAGGGTAACAAAAAATATGACGGAATGTTCCTTGTTGGCAAACTTGTCAACCCTGAAACCGGAAAGGGCTGCTTGGGAAACAGGGAATACACCGGCCAGGTAATAACCATTGTGGACCAGGTTGCAAGATTCTCGGAGGTTGGAAAAAACTATTCATCGGTAGCCGACCTTCCTTCTGATATGAACCAGGGGGAGGAAAGCTCCGGAGTCAGACTCGTCAAATGGCCTGTGCCTAATCAGTCCGATGTGGATATAAGATGGGATCCGGACTATGCCTACATCAGGTTCACCGAGGTTTATTATATGCTTGCTGAATGTTATATGAGGGATGGCAGAAAGAAAGAAGCTGCCGATCTGATCAATGCTGTGAGGGCGAGGAATTTCGTCAACAGGATGGATCCGGACCCTGTGACGGAGTCTAACCTTGATATGTACAGGCTTCTCGACGAGTGGCAAATCGAATTTGTCGGTGAGGCAAGAAGGAGGACTGACCTCATCCGTTGGGGCCTTTACACAGAAGGGGAGTGGTGGGACCACAAGCCTTCAGCAAAGAAATACCTGAACAGATTCCCAATCCCGACCACAGCCCTTGTTGCATCAGAAGGTCTCGTACTTCAGAATCCTGGTTATTAATAGACTTATCTTATTATGAGATACTATTTTCGTTTGATTGTTTGGTTCCTGATTTCCTTGGCGCTGGTTTCCTGCGCCAAGGATTCGGGGATTATTCAGCCGGCACCCGGGATGAATGTTGTCGGCTATGTACGTGATGCTTCCGGAAATCCGATTCCGGGAGTTGTCGTGAGCGATGGAAATGATTGTGTTATCACATCGTCGGACGGCATTTATCAGATGAAGGCAGCAGCTGGCACGAGGATGGTCTATGTGTCCGTCCCTTCAGGTTATGCGATTCCAATCAATTCTGCTGGTCTTCCTAAAATATACAACAATGTCATCCTGCGTTCTTCCGAGGCTGTCCAGTCCGATTTTGTACTTACGAAATCTTCAGACACGAAAGATTTCAGCCTGGTCGTTCTTGCTGATATTCAACTAAACAACAAGGATAATGTGGGTGTTTTTTCCACTGAGGTGCTCCCAGGAATTATTAAATATACCCAAAGCCTGTCCGGGCCTCTCTACGGTTTCTCCCTCGGAGATATGGGATGGGACAATATGGAGATTCTCTCAGGAGATTATGTAAGCCAGATAACAAGGCTCGGTTTCCCTGTATTCCATACCATCGGCAATCACGACCACGATCTCAAGGTCTCTGACGACCACGATGCCTCAGCTGTATATCGCAACACCTTCGGACCCGAGAATTGCTCCTGGAACATAGGAGGCGTTCATTTTGTTTCGATGGACAACATTATCTATAAGGGTCATAAGGAATATTCGAGGGGATTCACAGACGAACAATTGGAATGGCTCGAAAAAGATTTATCCTTCGTTGACAAGAATAACACAGTGGTTTTGGGGATACATTCGCCTACCGACAAAAGATATGCTCCATCCTCATCCTATTGCAAGAATTCTTCAGCCTTGTACAAAGTGCTGGAGGGCAGGAAAGTCATCATTCTTTCCGGTCATCTCCACCATAATTACAAGAACGACATAACAAAGGATATCATAGAATATGAGCACGGTGCTGCCTGTGGAGACCTTTGGAATGTTTCCGGACTTTGCAACGACGGTTCTCCACGCGGTTTTGCTGTCTATCAGTTCAAGGCTGGCAAGCTGGCAGACAGATATTATATGGGCGCTGAAACCGAGCGTAATTATCAGATGAAACTCTATGCTCCCGGAGCATATTCTCCGATTATTTCGAAGGGAGATGCCCCGTCCGGCATTACAGGTGTGGTAGTCAATGTGTTCGCCTGGGACAAGGATTGGAAGATTACGGTGGATGAAGACGGCGCAAAGACTGAACTTGGACCGACTTCAAACATAAAACTCGCCGACCGCGACGCCTATATTGCAGGCAGCGTCCACAAGGATAACGACCATATGTTCCACTATGTACCGAAGACCGGATGGTCAAAGGTCAGCGTGACAGCCGAAGACCCTTTCGGCACTGTATATACACAAAGTCTTTCAAGCAAATGAAATAATTGTTACATTTGTGGAGATTAAAACAAATGTAATGATGAAGGCATATATAGAACAACACAGGGAGAGGTTCTTTGAAGAGCTGTTCTCCCTTTTGCGTATTCCGTCGGTCAGTTCTTCAAGCGCTCACAAGGCAGATATGTATAAATGTGCAGAACGGCTTGCAGAACTTCTCCGCGAAGCCGGGGCAGACGAGGCGGGAGTATATGAGACAGAGGGGCATCCGGTTGTATTTGGAAGCAGGAAGACGGGAGATGACTGTCCTACGGTCCTTGTTTACGGGCATTATGACGTGCAGCCTGTCGATCCTATAGAACTTTGGAAATCAGATCCGTTCGAGCCTGAAATCAGGGACGGTGCCATTTATGCAAGGGGAGCCAATGACGACAAAGGACAGCTTTTTATGCACATTAAGGCATTTGAATATCTGGTCGCCACAGGAGAACTCAGACATAATGTGAAATTCATCTTCGAGGGTGAGGAGGAAATCGGAAGTCCTTCGCTTGCTGCTTGGGCAAAAGAGCACAAGGATCTTCTTGCTGCTGACATTATTCTTGTTTCTGACACCACGATGATTTCCGAGGAAGTTCCTTCCATCAATTGCGGAATGCGTGGATTGTCTTATTTGGAGGTGAAGGTTACAGGTCCTGACAAGGATCTCCATTCCGGACATTATGGCGGAGCGGTAGCCAATCCTATCAACGTGCTTTGCGAAATGATAGCCTCTCTCATCGACGATAAGGGACATATCACAGTCAAAGGTTTCTATGACGATGTTGTGGAGCTGTCGGCAGAAGACAGGGCTCAGCTTGCAAGGGCTCCGTTCGACCTTGAGAGTTACAAAAAATTCCTCGATATTGACGATGTCCGGGGAGAGGAGGGATATTCCACTCTTGAAAGAACCGGTATCCGTCCTTGCCTTGATGTGAACGGAATTTGGGGAGGATTCATAGGAGAAGGTGCTAAGACAGTTCTTCCGTCCGAGGCGCACGCCAAGATTTCTATGAGGCTTGTCCCGAATCAAGATAGCGCTACCATTACCAAACTTTTTGAGGAGCATTTCAAGTCGATTGCTCCGTCCTGTGTAAAGGTTGAAGTTACTCCTCATCACGGTGGTGACGGTTTCCTCATCCCGATTTCTTCTGCTGCATATAAGGCTGCTTCCAAAGCAATGACGGAAGTTTATGGCAAGGAGCCTGTTCCAAGCCGCGGTGGCGGAAGCATTCCGATCCTTGCTGATCTCCAGCGTATCCTGGGCATCGATCCTCTTCTTATGGGATTTGGTCTTGAACGCGATACAATCCATTCACCGAATGAGAGTTATCTCCTTAGCCAGCTCTTCGCCGGTATGGAAAGCATCGCCCTCTTCTATAAGTATTATTAATCCTCATCTCGACCGAGCTCCGTCCCTTGTCATCTCGACTGAGCGAAGCGAGTGGAGAGATCTATATAAAATCATATTATGAACAGAGAACAACTTTACGAACAAATAAAAACCAAAGGCACAATGCTCTGCGTGGGTCTTGATGTGGACTTTGACAAGATGCCGGAACACATCAAGGCTTTGGCTAACAAAGGCGAAGTAGCTGCAAGGGGAGAACTCTTCAAAGGAAAAGCCCGTTCCATAATAGAATTCAATAAGGCAATCATAGATGCAACAGCCCCATATTGTGTGGCTTACAAACCAAATCTCGCATTCTATGAGGCTTATGGTGTGGACGGTTTAAGGGCCTTGGACGTTACCGTTGACTATATAAGAACAAATTGGCCGGAGCTTTTCCTAATTGCAGATGCAAAGAGGGGAGACATTGGCAACACCGCCAGAATGTACGCCAAGAGTTTCTTCGAAACGATGGATTTTGACGCAGTGACCCTTGCTCCATATATGGGAGTTGACAGCGTAGCCCCATTCCTTGAATACAAAGACAAGTGGGCGATAGTCCTAGCATTGACTTCAAATGCCTCTGCCGCGCAGTTCCAGATGGCCGAGAAAAACGGCAAGCCTTTGTATCAGGCTGTGATGGAGGAATTTATGGAAATCTCCACTCCGGACAATATGATGTTCGTAGTAGGAGCCACAAAGGCAGACAAACTCGCAGAAATAAGGAGTTTCTGTCCAGACAACTTCTTCCTTGTCCCAGGAGTGGGAGCACAGGGCGGATCTGCTGAGGAAGTAATTGCGAATGGCTCCAACTCCTACGGAGGACTTTTAATCAATTCTTCACGTGCCATCCTTTATGCTGACGGCACAACTGATTTCGCAAAAAAAGCCGCCGAAGCGGCTCAGAACACTGCTAATATCAGTCTTTAGAGGTTGGATACTAGCGAAGCTTGAGTGCTTCCAATTCTTTAATCATAGATTTTGCTACCGCCCTGGATGCGCCTCTGCCACCGAGGGCGGTTCTTATTTCATCATAATCGGATAGCATTTTCTCCCTGTATTCCTTATCCTCGATCAAGGCGCGTACTTCTTTCACGATGGCCTCGCTATTGCAGTCGTCTTGGATGAATTCCTTGAATGCGAGGCGGTCTATGATAAGATTGCCCAGGCTGATATACTTTACTTTTACAATTTTCTTGGCAATCAGATAAGTTAGCCTGCTTGCACCGATATAACCAACAACCTGTGGCGTCCCAAGTAGCACTGTTTCAAGCGATGCCGTCCCGGAATTTACCACAGCCGCACGGGCGTTGCGGATTATTTCCTGGGTCTGACCGAAAAGCACTTTAACCCTATCATCAGATGGATCCATCCACGGACTGTAATCATCCATATTCCTTGCAGGGGCACCGGCAATCAGGAACTGGTGGTCCTCATAACCGGGAATGCTCCGGAGTTTGCGAGAAAACTCCGTCAAAACAGGCATCATAGTCTTGATTTCACCCTTCCTCGAACCGGCAAGCATCGCTATTATCGGCCTATCTTCCAATGAATTGCGCTTGAGGAAATCCTTTCTTGTCTCCATCACTGCGCCTGATTGGTCGATGGCATCCACAAGCGGATTGCCCTTATAAATGAAGTCGATTCCCTTGGATTTGAAATATGGGATTTCGAAAGGAAAGACTATGAACAGCTTGTCAACATATTTTTTCAACTTCTTGATGCGGCCTTCGCGTGATGCCCACACCTTTGGCGCTATGTAATAGAACACCTTGAAGCCTTTTTTATGTGCAAATTCCGCAATCTTGAAATTGAAACCGGGGTAGTCTATCAGGATCACCACATCAGGATTCCATCCAAGGATGTCCTGTTTGCAGGAAGATACGTTACCGAGCAGTGACTTTGCCTTCAGGAGAACTTCCACAAAACCAATTATTGCCCCATCCTTGTAATGCTTTACAAGACCTCCTGTAGCGTTTTTGCTGTTGCTCTCGTACACCTCCAGCATTTTATCTCCGCCCCAGAACCTTATTTCGGCGTTAGGGTCTTCTTCATATAGCCCTTTCATCAAGTTCGAACCGTGGAGGTCACCTGATGCTTCGCCTGCTATTATATAATATTTCATCGTCGTTATTCAATAGATATCTCGACTTCGCCCTTTGGGCTTCGCTCGATATGACACTAGTTAAAAATTAATATCCATACCGTTGTCACGGAGTCTTCTGGCCTCTTCGTAGTCGGTGGTGTCGATATTGTGAGCCACTACTGAGATATATTTTGCAGCCATCAGATGATGATCCGACTCGGATGTGTTCTCCGGATCATCAATGAAATCTCCTACCATCATATACAATTCCTCTCCAGGTTCGAGATCCTCCGGATGTGAGCTCATCCCCAGCAATTCAGGGGTGATGCCGTGACGTACATATACCGATGGATCCCATTCCTTGAACTCTCTCACCCATTTGCCCTTTCCCTGAATTCCGGTCCTGACTCCCTTGATCTGTTCGCAGGGGATGTTTGGAAAATTCACATTATAATATATGCCTCGCCTTACTGGCAGGTCTTCCATTAACTTGGAAAAAATGTCAGGGAAATATTTTTCTATGGCAGAAAAATCAGCGTCAGGATTCAAGGTGTCTAATGAAACCCCAATTGCAGGCACGTCATTTAGGGCAGCTTCCTGGGCGGCTCCGAGAGTCCCGGAATAACAAGAGGCGGAGGCTGCATTTGAACCGTGGTTGATGCCAGAAACCACCACGTCAGGCTTCCTCTCGAGGAAGCAGGTATTAAAACCGAATTTTACGCAGCTGGCAGGCGTTGCATCCAGATATGCCCATTCTATTCCGTTCCCAAGTTCATCTCCGAACAGACATTTAGCTTCTGAAACGGAAAATTTCTTGTAAGCAAGTTGTTGAAGACCAAGAGAAACGGCCATTGACATCCCGGACTGGTGCCTCTTTGGGGCAATGACGGTGACATTGCCGAATCTTCGCATAATACCGGCGAGGGTCCTTATGCCTTTAGCCCTATAGCCGTCATCATTGGTTATGAGTATTTCCATTATATTGTCATTTTTTGCAAAGATACATTATTTTCAGATTCTTTGTCTGTGACATTTTGTCAGGATTTGTACTTTTTATCACAAAATTAATGGAGAATCCATTATTTTTCTTATTTTTGCACCGTTTTTGATGGGAGATGCCACGGAAA
>JBJEBO010000346.1:0-2048 GCA_051870155.1 Candidatus Cryptobacteroides sp. | reverse complement strand
CTCGACTACGCACTTCGTGCTTCGCTCGATATGACAGACTTTTTAGTCACCCTCGGTTTTGGCAAATACTAAATCAAAAGCTATTATATATTTTTATATTAAATAAAATTATATAATTTTGTGCATAAATATTGTTTGTAATGAATATCCCATTTTCATTCGGAAAGATTGTCCGTGAAGATGATTTCACAGATAGGACGCTGGAGACGGCGAAACTGCTGGGCAATGTCCGTGCGCTGACTAATACCGCCATCATATCCCCTCGAAGATGGGGAAAATCATCTCTTGTTTCCAAAGTGATGGATATATTGTCGGAGGACTCTGAATACCTTGTTGTCAAGATGAATGTCTTCAAATGCGAGGATCAGCAGGAGTTTTATGCTATGTTTGCCAAGAGCATAACTGAGCAGGTCTCGACCTCTGTGGAGTCCCTGATGGCCAATGCGAAGGAGTTCCTATCCGGACTCATTCCCAAAGTATCCTTTTCCGATCCGCTTTCCAGATATGAAGTCTCCTTCGGATTCGATGTGGCCAAAAGCCCAATCTCCGAAGACATACTGGACTTGCCTCAGAAAATTGCCTCCAAAAGAAAGAAAAAACTTGTTCTCTGCATTGACGAGTTTCAGCAGATAGGAGAATTTGCCAATTCTTCGAAGTTTCAGAAGATACTTCGAAACCACTGGCAAGAACAGCAGGACGTTGCCTATATCCTGTACGGGAGCAAGAAGCATATGATGCTGAACATTTTTGGGGAATACAAGAGCCCGTTCTACAAATTCGGAGACATCTTGTTTCTTACCAAAATCTCAAGTGACGATTGGACAGCCTATATTACTTCCCGTTTTAAGGATACAGGTAAGAGCATAACCCCTGAGGTGGCGGGTTATATAGCACAACTTGTTGATAATCATCCGTATTATGTTCAGCAAGTCGCACAGTTGAGCTGGCTGCGATGTGAAAAGTATTGTACCACAGATACTGTTGACGGGGCGCTTGCAAGTTTGCTGGACTCACTCAATCTTCAGTTCATCAATATAATGGATTCCCTAACTGAGAAACAGAGGAATTTTCTCTGTGCGCTGGCAGATGGAGTCACGCAATTAACAGCGGAGAAGACTCTGTCAAAATATAGGCTTGGAACCAACGGAAACGTGCGGATTATCCGGAATGCGTTGCTGAAACGCGACCTTGTTGATGTGGAAGGACGTACGGTCTATATACAAGACCCAGTCTTCCAATTGTGGTTGCAGCGTCAGTACAGTATCCTTTGACTGCCTATCCTCTAATCTATATATTGATAATCAATAGATATCTCGACTGCGCACTTCGTGTTCCGTTCTGACAGACTTTTGAATTACTCCTACCCAAACCCGAAAATCACCGTCATGGGCAAATACCCTGGACGGTGATTTTCGGGTTTGAAATATGCTCATATATAGAACTATCGACCTGGGTCGGGATGACAACTGTTCCGATAGGAATTCGATGGCAGGTGTATTAGAAAGACATACCAAGATTGAGTCCTAAGAGACATAAGTATGACGTTCAACAGTTGAAGTATAATTATTATAATTAAAATGGCAGACAGGTTCAGATGTGACCAATGCGGAAAGTGCCAGATATAAATCACACTTCTGTTTAAGTCTAAAGTTGACACCAAATGATGGATCTATCATCAATCGGTTGTTTTCGTATTCTAAGCATATAAGGGCGTTTCGTATGGAAGGTGATTTTCTGGTTTACTAAAGCACGCAGTGTAGTTGTTGGAGGGCTCCGACAACTCTATACCTTCCTATAGAATGAAAGAAACCGCCCCTTTGGGGTCGGCTTCTTTATTTATTTCAACTTCAGGATCTCCTCCTCGGGCAGTTTGGTGATTGTTGATATCATCGGGATGTCCATACCCATTTCCAAACAGGTTTTGGCGATCTCTTTAGTTTTTTCTGCAAATCCTTTTCCCAATCCTTCCTGAAGTCCCTTAGAGTATTGATAGTCGAGGCAATTCTGATAATCGTACTTCATATTCTCGTGCTGTTGATATTCTTGAT
>JBJEBO010000345.1:0-2054 GCA_051870155.1 Candidatus Cryptobacteroides sp. | reverse complement strand
TGAGCACAGGATAGAAGAATATAATATGATGGTGGGAAATGGCATTCACAATCTCTTCCTCAGGGCTCTTCCTGAAGAATTCCGTACAGAAAGCGAAGCAATGAGGATGAAAGAATTCTTCATTCCTTATTATGATGCCCATAAATGCGACTTGACCAGGCCATACAAAGGAATTCAAGAACTATTGAAAAGCCTCTCTGAGAACGGAATTGCCCTCGCGGTTGCATCGAACAAATATCAGGACGGAACGGAAAAGCTTGTAAAACATTTCTTCGGAGATGACACGTTCAAGGCAATTCTCGGTCAGAGGGAGGGCTTCCCTATCAAACCGGATCCGGCAATAGTATATCAAGCTATGGCACAGACTGGAGTCAGTGAAAAAGGCAATGTCATCTATCTTGGTGATTCAGATGTGGATATGAAGACAGGAGCAAATGCCGGAGTGGACACCATAGGCGTCACCTGGGGATTTCGCAGTCGCGAGGAACTCACTTTTGCGGGAGCCGTCCATCTTGCAGACAATCCTGAACAAGTATATAAAATAATAATGGAAGAATAAATATGGAACAACACGGAAAGGCTACGGACACTTTAGCAAAATACATCATCATCGCGGCTTTCACAGTTCTGATAGGAAGTTTATGCTGGTATTTCAGGGATATCATCTCCTATATACTCATAGCCGCGGTCCTCTCCCTTGTGGGCAGACCCCTTATGGATCTGATCTGTAAAATCTCGATTAAAGGGAAGAGACCACCGCAATGGCTCGCGGCCATCCTTTCCATACTTCTGCTGTTCTTGATTTTCACACTCGTCATCACCCTCATAGTCCCTGTCGTGACCAACGTCTTGAAAGATGTGTCTATGGTGAATGTAGGAGAAACCGTGAAAGCAATTTCAGTTCCTTTGCAGGATTTCAACAACTTCCTAATTGAGAAATTCCCGGCATTGGGCAGGAACTTCAAGATAGAGAATGCCGTTTTTGAACATATCCAGAGCATCTTCGACGTCTCTATTATCTCATCTGCAATCAGTTCCGTAACATCAATAGTGGCCAATACAGGGATTGCCCTTTTCTCCGTGGTCTTCATCAGTTTCTTTTTCTTCAAGGATAAGGATCTCTTCTCGAGAATAATTTCATCCCTCGTTCCCGACAAGCACGAAGAGAACGCAAAGGCTGCAATTGGTGACATCAGTTCACTGCTCACAAGATATTTCCTCGGACTGCTCCTCGAAATCGGAGGAGTGGCATTATTGAATTTCATCGGTCTTTTAGCCATCGCCAGAATGGGATTCTCCGCATCCATCGGTATTGCCTTCGTCACGGGTATTATGAACATTATCCCCTATGTCGGACCAATGGTCGGGGGCGCAATCGGCACCGTGCTCGCCGTAATAATGAAATATGTTTGCGCGACGCATCTCGGAGCTGATGTTAGCTTCTGGGTGTTCATCGTCATCGTTGTGGCAATCTTCTGTTTTACACAAATCATTGACAATTATATCTTCCAGCCGTTGATTTATTCCAATAGCATAAAAGCCAGCCCTTTGGAAATTTTCATAATAATGCTTATGGCAGGCAAAATCGGAGGTATGCTCGGTATGCTTATTGCGATTCCTTCCTATACGGCAGTCAGGGTCATAGCCGGAAGATTTTTCAGGAATGTAAAGTTCATCAGGCAACTGATCCCTGATCCGTCGGAAGACAAAAAAGAATCAAAATGAAACGATTAGCATTGATGCTCATAGCAGCATCCCTTGTGTCGGTCATCTGCCATGCACAACGTAACGAACTTCCAGTCCTGACTCCATACGGGACCTATCTCTACGCACACCGGGACACCTGCGACCTTTTCCTCGATGTCTATGAACCTTCCGCAGGAAGTCAGACCGCTGTGGAAGGAAAGCAGAAACCGGCCATCCTATTTATTTTCGGTGGAGGCTTCAAGTCCGGAGCCCGAAACGAAGACAGGCTGCTCCCCTATTTCAAATCACTGACGGACAACGGCTACAGAGTTATAAGCATAGACTATCGCCTCGGAATGAGAAACATA
>JBJEBO010000344.1:0-2072 GCA_051870155.1 Candidatus Cryptobacteroides sp. | reverse complement strand
AAATGGGTATGGACATCCCGATGATATCAACAATCACCAAACTGCCCGAGGAGGAAATACTGAAATTAAGATAGTTGTCGGAGGGCTCTATACCTTCCAATAGAATGAAAGAAACCGACCCAAAGGGTCGGCTTCTTGATATTGAAAATGATATTTATCAGAACAATTTCACGAATACCTCGATAGCCTGGTATTCGGCCATTCCGAGCTCGTCATAGAGGCGGGCGGTATTCTGGGTACGCTCCTCCGCCCTCTGCCAGAACTCGCGTGGATCCTCTCCAGGGAAAGGAACGATGTCCTTCTGGGACAAGTGGCGATAAATGGCGTGACGCTTCTTTATAACCTCATCCGGGCTGAGCGGAACGGCCATATCCACCTTGCCAAGTTCCCACTCCATCCACGCACCGCGATAGAGCCATACGTGGCACTCTTCGAGCCATTTGCCTTCCTCTGTAGGACGAATCTGATTGATTGCCTCAAGAACAGCCTCAGTACATACCCTGTGGGTTCCGTGAGGATCTGCCAGGTCACCTGCAAGATAGATCTGATGAGGTTTCACCTGATTGAGAAGAGCAATGATGATGTCGATGTCAGCCTGGGTGCGCTGTCCCTTCTTGATGCCTCCAGTCTCATAGAAAGGAAGATTGAGGAAGTGGGTATTGGTCTCGTCATTAAGTCCGAAAGAACGCACTGCACTCTTGGCCTCTGAACGCCTGATGGCTCCCTTGAGGTCGAGAAGAGCACGAGGCTCAGGCTGTCCCGGTTTCTTTGAAGCAATGATTGCCTTCACTTCGTCAAACCGATCTCCGAACCCGAGCTCGCGGGCAGCATCCATATGCTGGAGCACCACATCATCGTGTACTGCCACATTTCCTGAGGTCTCGTATGCCACGTGGACATCGTGTCCCTGCTCTGTGAGGCGGATGAATGTACCACCCATTGAAATGACATCGTCATCTGGATGAGGTGAGAAAATGAGCACCCTCTTAGGGAACGGAGTTGAAGACACCGGTCTTGTACTGTCATCAGCATTAGGCTTTCCTCCCGGCCATCCTGAAATAGTGTGCTGAAGGTCATTAAAGACCTTGATATTGATTGAGTCATAAGTGCCGAATTTCTCAAGAAGTTCTCCAAGACCATTGGAAAGATAATCCTTCTGGGTGAGCTTCAAGATTGGCTTATGAACCTGCTCACAAAGCCATACAACTGCCTTTCTGATATATTTGTTTGACCACTCGCAAGGACCGATGAGCCAAGGGGCGGTGTTTCTGGTCAGGAGACTTCCGGAGTTGTCATCCACATAGATGGAAACCGCATCGTGCTGCTGAAGGAGAGAAGCTGGACAATTGGTCGTTGCCTCATCTTCAACTACTTTCTTCACAACTTCTGCCTTATCCTCGCCCCAGGCTATGAGAATAATCTTCTTAGCGCTAAGCATAGTCCTGATTCCCATAGCGATGGCAGTGTGAGGAGTAGCCTCTACAATTCCGGAGAAATTGCGTGCCTGTCTCTTCCTTGAACTGAAAGGAAGAAGCACAGTCCTTGTACGGCTCTGCTCGTGGGCACCTGATTCGTTGAAACCAATTTGTCCCTTTTCGCCCATACCCATAACAAGGAGATCCAATCCGCTTGCTTTGGCATCAAAATCTGCACAGAAATCAGAAACGGCATCGCTGTCAATAACTTTTGTAAGTTTCGGAACGAAAACATTTTCCGGTTTGACATCCACTTTGGAAACAAATTCCTCGTAGAGTCTTCTGTTGCGGCTATGTTCATCGCTCGGTGCAGGATAATACTCATCAGTAGAGTAAATCTGAACATTGGCGAATGACACCTTGCCTTCATTATAGTATTTTACAAGTTCCTTGAACAGTGGTTCAGGAGAAGAACCTGTTGACAATCCGAGGCGATAGGTCTTTTCTCCTGCGGCATTTACCGCCTCAACGATTTTTTCTGCTATTCTTGCACTTGCATATTCCTCATCCTCAAAAATATGGGCAGGAATCCTTTCAAACGTGTGTTTGATACCATTAGGTAGCCCCTCTTCTATAAGGCCGCCATCCTTAGGTAAT
>JBJEBO010000343.1:0-9633 GCA_051870155.1 Candidatus Cryptobacteroides sp. | reverse complement strand
GGGTACGCACCTGGTTGAAATATTCAGTTGCCTTTCCTGCATTTCCAGCCTTGAGATGAGCCTCAGCACCGCAAAGGAGCACTTCAGCATAACGCATCCAACGAGGGTTGTTGGTGTCCATAAAGAATGCGAGTCCAGACACATACTGGCTGAAACGGCTCTTTGTACCTCTCCATTTCCACATAAAATAGCCTTCGCTGATTATGCTCTGTCCCACATTCACGGAATGTCCGCGTTCCTTCATCTGCTCGTATGTCTTCATAGTGCAATTGAGACGATAGCCATTCTCGCCCTCCACCTTAACAAAATCGTCATAGAGGCTCTTGGTAGGGTTGAGGAAGCCCCATCCAGTGTCTGCAAGCTGGTCAGCTGCACCGAGGGTCATCTTGTCGGTCCTGTAGTGGATCATAACTCCTGTCATATCGAAGTTATCCCAGGCATTGTTCACATCATCATATTTGATGCTCTCGAAAAGACTTTCGCAATTCTGCTTAGCCTCAACTCCGAGCATATTCTCATAATCACCATAAAGCTCATACAACTTGCTGTTTACGACAAGGTCAAATTGCTCCGCGGCATCAGAATATTTCTCTTGCCACAAATAAGACTTTCCGAGGACTGCCTGTGCAAATTGTTTGGTAACTCTCCAGGTTTTGTCATTCACAGATGTCTTTTCAATGAGGCATCCTGAAGCAATAGCTTCCGTCAAGTCTTTCTCTACAAGACCCCAAAGTTCTTCGGTAGTTCCGTTAGGCTTCTGATACTCACTCGGTTCAAGTTCGTGATCCACGAGAGGCGGGTTGCCCCACATTGAGATGAGCTCGAAATATGCCCAGGCACGGAAGACCTTCGCCTCAGCCCTTGCACGCTCCATCACAGGAGAGTCGCCGGTTACGTGACCGAGTACCACATTCGCCTTATAGATAATCTGATAGTAGCTTTCAAACATTCCCTGAAGCATAGACTGGTCTGTTCCGAAAGTAAATTCGTTGAGCTGTTCAAGTTCAGCATTGTCGTTGCGTCCGCCGCCACCTGCCCAGAAGTCGTCGGTGAGCATATTCTTGCCGAGAGTGTAGTTGTAGTTCAACCCCCTCATCTGGAGGTAGCAGGCTACGATGGCATTTTCAGCATCCTCGTCGGTCTGATAGTAGGTCTCATAGTTGAGAACGCCGTGCTGAGGAATGTCAAGCAGTTTGCCGCAGGAACATAACGCAATGACCGAAGCAGCGGCAACCATAAATATATTTTTGACTTTCATTTCTATATTGATTTATCAGTTAGAATGTTATGCTTACGCCCGCAACGATTTTCTTGGAATTTGGATAACTTCCCTTGTCAACACCAAGGGCATTGCCGATACCGGTTACCTCTGGGTCAAGACCAGGGTATTTGGTGAATACGAAGAAGTCGTCCAATGAAGCATAGATGCGGAGATTTTCAACCTTGATGGTGTTCATCCATTTCTTAGGGAAGGTATAACCGAGCTGTATCTGCTTGATTTTGAAATAAGAACCATCTATCACGCTTGCTGTTGAGAGATAGAATTTATCCATATCGTTGGCACCCGCCTTCGGCATAGTGCCGTTTTCGTGACCGACTTTCCACCTGTCTTCAGTGAAGTAGGTGAGTTTGTTGAGGGTGTAGTCGGAACGGTTGAGACAGCAATAGATGTCGTTGCCGATTGAGCCTGTTCCGAAGACAATGAGGTCAATGCCCTTCCAAGCGGCCGTGAGGGTGATTCCATAAGTTGCATCAGCCATACCCTTACCTATCATCGTCTTGTCGCTGTCAGTTATGGTGCCGTCATTATTCTGGTCTTTGAATGTAGGGTTACCGGTGGCCTTGTCGATACCAGTGAACTCATAGCCATAGAAATACCAGGCCGGTTTGCCTACCTCGAAGCGTGTAATGGCGCCGTAGGTGTGGTAAGTCGCTCCGTCGATGGCGCTAAGTGTAGGGTGGATGTAGGTCACCTCATTCTTGAGGGTGGAGATGTTGCCACGGATTCCATAGCTGAAATCTCCTACCATATCCTGCCATCCGAGTTCAAACTCGAAACCGGTGTTTTTGATGTTACCGGCGTTCACAGGGGATGCGGTATTTCCGACCACTGTTGACGGGGTGATTCCTGTGACAATGAGGTCTTTGGTCTCTTTCATAAACCAGTCTGCCGAGAAAGTGAGACGGTTATTGAAGAAACGGGTATCGATTCCGACGTTTGTCTGCTCTGCAGTCTCCCATTTGAGTTCCTTGTTGCCTGTTGCCGATGGAGCATAACCCACTTCATAAATAGGATTGTCGGAAGAAGTAGGATATGAACCGGTAGAGCCGATTACATTGGCATATTGGTAGCCTCCAAGGCTCGCAGTGGAACCGTTCTGTCCCCAGCTTGCGCGGATTTTAAGATGGTTGAGCCAGTTGCGTGCGTTCTGGAGGAAATGTTCGTTGGAGATCACCCAACCGGCAGATACTGCAGGGAAATATCCCCAACGTTTCTGGATTGGAAGGACGCTGCTGTCGGCTGCATCGGCACGGAGGGATACCTGGAGCATATATCTGTTGTCATACTCATAGTTGATCCTTCCGAAATATGAGAGTTTCCTGCCATAAGAAGGTTCTCCACCGCTGATATCCTTTGTAGCATTGCTTACAGCGTATGCGAAATACCAGAAGAGAGGGTCGTCTTTCTTGAATCCAAGACCGGCAGTCTCGTTTCCGCTCTTTGAGCCGTTGACTCCGAATGAACGGGACTCGCTGTAGCTGGTTCCGAGCATAATACCGAGGTTGCTCTTCTTGATTTGTCTGTTGTAGTTAAGGAAGTTCTCCCACTGCCAATAAGCGGAGTTGCTGCTACCAGCGCTTACGCTCAGGAACTTATTCTGAATTTGTCCGCTTGCATAATAGTCGTGGCTGATGCTATAATTCTCATAAGAGCCGAGACGATAGCTCAAACGGGATGTAACTGTGAGACCCTTGACAGGCATAAAGTTGATGAAGGTGGTACCGTTGATATTGAATCCACGATTGTAAGAGTCTGAGCTTGCGAGCATTATATAAGGGTTGACACTCTCGCTGGTCACGTATGCTGACACTCCGTAGATATTGCCGTTGCCGTCTCCGAGCATAGGAGCGTGGGAGGTGTCGTTATAGATTTGCTGCATATAGCCAGGAAGATTGTTCTCCGGATACCAAGGCCTTGTGAGAGGGTCGAGGGTGAGAAGAGAGAGAAGATAGCTTGAATATTCAGACCCTTCGGCAACTGATGCAGATTTGTAATATTCAACCTGGTTGTTGGTGCCGATTTCGAGCCAAGGTTTGATTCTCCAAGATGCGTTCACCATACCTGTGAGACGGTTGTAATAGTCCTTGTTGCCTACAACAATACCATCGTTGTTGAGATATGTTCCTGACACATAGATGGATTTGTCTGCATCTCCGGCAGAGAAAGTGAGGTTGTGCTTGTGCATATTGGAGTTCTCAAAACCTGCCTTTATCCAGTCTGTATTAGTCTCGAAATCCCAGTTGTTGTAGAATTTCTCCAGGGTGATGAGATTAGCTTCTGTGTAGAAGTCAATGAACTGCTCTGAGTTCATAAGCTGAGGCACCTTTGAAACGCTCTGGCTTGAATACTGGTAGTCGTATGTGATCTTGCCTTTACCCTGACCTTTTTTGGTAGTGATGAGCACGACTCCATTTCCGGCCTCGGCTCCATAGATGGCTGCTGATGCACCGTCCTTGAGGACCTCCATAGATTCAATGTCGTTAGGGTCGATGCCTGAGATGTCTTTTGTCAAGCGTCCGTCCACGACATAGAGAGGGTCGCTGGAGTTGTTAGAGCTGACACCTCGGATGCGGATTGAAGGGGATGCACCTGGTTTTGCCGAGCCGCTGAGCACCTGCACACCGGAAGTTTTTCCCTGAAGTGCCTGACCTGCCGATGTGATAGTCCTTGCCTCCATATCTTCAGACTTAACCTGTGATACAGAGCCTGTTATGGAACTTTTCTTCTGTACTCCGTAGCCGACTACCACGACTTCCTCAAGAAGTCTTGTATCAACTTTCATCTGGAGATTCATACCTGCAGCTGCAGGAAGATTGACTGTCGTGTAGCCGATGTAGGAAAATTCGAGAATTGCGCCTTCTGCGACTTCGAGCGACCATTTACCGTCGATGTCGGTAATTATGCCGTTCTGAGTGCCTTTTTCGATGACGCTGACTCCGATCATCGGAATCTTGTTCTCATCGATTACCGTACCATTTGCCGATAATCTTCCCTGTGCGGAAAGATTCAGGCAGGCAAGAATGAAAAGCGAGACGGAAAGCAGCGCCTTCATTCCCTGATTGATTAGTTTGGTTCTCATTTGATTAGGTGTTAATAATTAATTGGTATAGATGGTTTCTATAAGAGTATTTTAGAATCCTCTTGTAGGATAACGTCTGATGAAGTCTATGAGTTCCTTGTCGTGGTTATATTCTACCTTGCAAGTGTTGTCAAAGAACATTGTCGCTCTGTTTTCACCGTCGAAAGGCTCCCATTCAGGAACACCTTCAGCGGAAGGTTTACCGGTGCGTGCAAATTCAGCCCAGCAATGGCTCATCTTCGATGCGAGTTCCAAAGCCTCCACTCCCCCTCCTGTCATACTCGAATGTCTCGAAGCATTGTTGAACACAAACGGGATTTCCATACAATGGGTGCTGCGGAGAATGCCATCGAGCACAGGGGATTCCCAAGTGAAGAGATACATATAAACCGGAGCCCCACACTGCTGAGATTTGCGCAATGCCTGCTCGATTGCACCTGGACGGAAGACGAAGTCCGCATCAAGAAGATCTGCAGGTTTATAGCCAGGATATGCCTTTGAGAAGAGTTCAAGGAATTTGGATGTACCGTCACCATATTTGTTTTCGAGGAATTTGACGGCATCGTCACGGCTAATTGAACGGAATGCAGGCACATAAGTGGTCATTGTAAATTCGTGACGGGTAGTACCTATAATCATAGGTATGTCAGTTGAGATGGAAGGGGCCTGAGGGTCGAACGGCTGAACCGGAAGGACAGATGAATCCACTGTCGGAGCCCATCCGAAGATGAATGAGGCAACTCCGTCCCTGTCTGCTTCCTCTTTGACCTGTGCCACAGCCTTTTCGCCAGCTTCAAGCAATTCTTTATAAGGAACTTCGGCTATCTTGTCCATATTGGAGGAATCAAGTCCGAGATTTTTCACTGTGGCAACTCCTATTTTTCTTGAATATTTTGCCTCCATCGTGCGGAGCATAGACCCGCTCTGAACGATTGCCTTGTGGAAAAGTCCTTTGGCAGAAGGGGTTGCAAGGAGGGTGGATACCTTTCCGCCACCGCCCGACTGACCGAAAATTGTCACATTGGAAGGATCGCCTCCGAAAGCAGCGATATTGTCCCTGACCCATTCAAGAGAAGAGACGATGTCAAGCAGACCGGCATTCCCCGACTTTGCATATTTTTCGCCATAAGCAGAAAGATCAAGGAAACCAAGGACATTGAGCCTATGGTTTATTGTGACAACCACCACATTCTCAGAAGCAGCAAGGGAAGCACCGTCATAAGATGGGAGTTCCTGACCTGAACCGGCCGTATATCCACCTCCGTGGAGCCATACCATAACCGGACGCTTGACAGCATCTCCCACGTTCGGAGTCCATATATTGAGCCTGAGGCAGTCCTCAGAACTCCATCCGTCATCCCAATTGAATGCAAAGGCAATTTCATCATTTGCCCATCCCTGCCTGTCCGGCTGAGGGCATACCGGTCCATATTGACGGCAGCTTCTGATTCCTTCCCATTTATCAGTTTCCACAGGAGCCTGGAATCTTTCGGCCTTGGCATAAGGAATACCTTTATAAATATATATGCCGTCCTGGATATATCCCGCCACTTTTCCTTTGGTGGTCTGGACTACGGCAACGGAAGACGATGCGAGAATCGCACCCTCTGATGCGGAAGAGCCTGATACGGGACGGCAGCAACAGGATGCAACCGCACCGGTAATACCGATCAGAGCCAATAAATTCAAGATTGGTTTCATATCGTCAGTGTTTAGTGGTTTACGATTGCAAATTTCACAATAAAGCCACCCTTTTGCTTTCTGTTACGTACATAAGTTTTTTCTATCGGTTCAAACGGCTTTTCTATCTGTTCAATTGTTTTCTTGTTTGTTCAATTCCACTAACTCAATGGATTTCAAACCATATTTTTATGTATCTTGCAGACAATTTGAACGACCACATAATGAAAAGATTCATCTTTGCCGCATTGGCGGCTTTTTATACTATTATAGCATTCGCCTACGCCTCAACGACCGTAACAACCACCCCTGCTCCTGCCACCGGATCCATCACATCCAACACCCTTTCAAACAAAAGAGTAACAGCCATAACCCAGGATGCCCAGGGACATATATGGATTGGTACCTTCCGCGGACTTAACAGATACGACTCCCACGAATATCACCAGTATTTTTGCAGCAGCGATGACAACACCGGGTTGCCGGACAATCAGATACAGAGTCTGTACAAGGACAGTTCAGGCAAATTGTGGGTGGGTACGGTGAACGGAATCTGCCGTTATCAGGACGATGATTCATTCAAATTCATTCCCGTTTACGGGGTCCAGAGCAACAACATAGTCCAGATTTTCGAAAGTAGCAAAGGAAAGATACTCATAAACACAGCGGATGCCATAAGCATATACAAACCGGAAGCGGATTGTTTCGAAAGCCGTCTTGCGGTCTATTCCCACGATTGGGAATATGTTTCAAAGGCATTCATCTCCCCTGATGACAGGCTTTGGGTGTTTGGAGACAAGCTTTATTGCTATAACATCGACAGTTTCAGGGTGGAAAGCACATTCGAGTTTCCTCAAGGCAGCCTTGTCACAGGATGTATGACTCCAAACGGTGACATCTGGCTCAGCACCAATACGGGACTGAGCATTTTTAGCACGGCTTTGGAGACTTTCATCCCTATTCCTGCCACGGTATCCGGAAACAAGGCATTTTCAGATTCTTACATCTCACAAATGTTCTTCTTTTCCGGAAATATCCTCTTCATCACGGACTCACGAGAGGCTTTCGCCTACAATCTTACCGATGGAAGTTTCACACGCAGAAATGATCCGGATTTTGCCTTTGACATTCCTGACTTCAAATTGAATACAGTTTATGAAGATGCCCAGAAGAACATCTGGTGGTGCTCATACGACCAGGGATTCAAGATTTCATACGCCTACAAGGAAAGGTTTGGCAACAACATCCTGAATATGGGACTTGGCGGCAAGTCCGTGACAAGTATGGACATCTGTGACGGGAAGATGTATTTCTCCACCCTTAGAGATGGGATTTTCATTTATAACATCAATGAAGGCACACTCACCAAACTAAGGGGAAAGGATACTGTTGACAAAAGGAACAAATTGTATATGGCGTGTATGAGGGCGGACAAGTCCGGAAGAATCTGGGTAGGTACGGCCACAAAAGTGTTTCTTTGTGGAATCAATGGAGACTGTTTGGAGGTAATACGGAGTTGGGACTGTCCATTTGCAATTTGTATGAAAAATGACGGACTGGGTAATATGTGGGTAGGAGTTGGAACAGGTATGTTGCTTAGGATAAACGGGGATTCATACAAGACGGATGTCATCAATCTTGGTATCCCGTCGAAGTCATATACTTTCATCGGAGGTATCGAGATTCTGCCTTCTGGAAACATACTTACAGCTGCATTCAGGGAAGGTCTTTATGAAATAGACTGCAACACATTGGAGGTCAATAAGAAGGAGATTTCCCAAGAAGACTGGGATAAGAGCATCACAAGGTCGGTATTCATTCCGTCATCAATGAAAATGGACAGAAACGGAACGGTGTGGATTGGAACGGTGGCCAACGGACTTTTGAAATACGAACCCGGCACAGGAAGGCTGAGTCCTCTTCCTGGCACGCCTTGCAATGACATTTGCAGCATTGAGGAAGATATGCAGGGCAATCTGTGGGTGAGTACCCAATATGGACTTACGAAATATGACCGAACTGTAGGAAGATTCATCAATTGGTTCGAGGCTGACGGAATCGGAGGAAACCAATTCTATGACAGGGCATCGGGAATTGATGAAAATGGGATGCTCGTGTTCGGAGGTACTCACGGAGTCACATTGTTCGACCCGGTGGAAGTGATGACCAATAGGACAGTTCCCCTGCTGTTCGAGGGATTGAAGGTGCATAATGAAACAGTGGCTCCATCGGAAGGAGGATGCATTTCCAAGGCACTGAATTTTAATCCTCAGGTGAAATTGAAATATAACCAAAACAGTTTTGCAATATCGTTCTCGGCTTTGGATTTCAGTGAATATGAAAGAGTTAGATATTCATATATCCTTGAAGGATTCGACAAATTCTGGATTGATGCGAACAACAACAGGGAGGCGAACTATGCCAATGTACCTTCTGGGAAATACAAGTTCAAAGTGAGGATTACAAACATTGACCAGACTGAAATTTTGGCGGAAAACAGTCTCGATATAACTGTAGAAAGACCTTTGTACCGTTCCTGGTGGGCAAATTTGCTGTATTTTTCTCTCACAATTGGGGTGATAATCGTAATCATTGTATTCAGACGGAAATTCGTTGCAGAACAACAGGCGAAGAAGAAGGCAGCTATGGAAAGGGAGCAGGAAAAGAAGGTCAATGAGATGAATATGAGCTTCTTTGCCAATATTTCCCACGAGTTCAGGACTCCTTTGACTATGATTTCGGCACCTGTGGCCCAATTGTCGGAATCACCATCCATTGATGAAGAAGGAAAGAGGTTACTGGAAATCGTTCGAAGGAATATAACAAGGATGCTGAGGCTTGTAAATCAACTTCTTGACTTCAATAAATTGGAAAATGACACTTTGAAACTGAAAGTTAGGAAGGTAGATGTAGTGTCTCTTCTGAATTACTTGGTTGAGATTTTCAGAGTAAGTGCCAAGGAGAAGGGAATCAGCCTCGTTACCTGGGGAGTGGAGGATTCGCTTATTGCCTGGGTGGATGATGATAAATTGGACAAAATATGCTTCAACCTGCTGTCCAATGCGATGAAATTCACGAGCCAGGGAGGAAAAATAGAGCTTAGCCTCGATTGTCTCACAAAGGACGATGCAGAGAAACTCTTCGGTTCAGATATAGCCATTACAGATAGTAAATATGTGAAAATAACTGTCAAAGACTCCGGTCCCGGCATCCCTGAAGACCAGTTGGAAAAGATTTTCGAGAGATATTACCAATTGGATAATAATGTCAGGGGGGCATACAACTGGGGAACTGGAATAGGTCTTTATTATGCGAGGTCTTTGGCTAAAATGCACCACGGATGGCTGAAAGCTGCCAATAGGACAGATGATGTGCAGGGGGCGATGTTCACCCTCCTTATTCCGGCTAATGAGTGGTCATATTCGGAAGTTGAAAAGGCGAAGGAGCAGAATGGGGAGTTTGTAAGGAAGAAAGCAGTCCGATTATCAGAGTCGCCTGAAGAGGAAGTCCAGACAGTGAGAAGGCACACTGTCCTCATAGTGGATGATGATGCGGATGTCATCAGATATATGAAGGAACTCCTTTCCACCCA
>JBJEBO010000342.1:0-2081 GCA_051870155.1 Candidatus Cryptobacteroides sp. | reverse complement strand
GTACTCAAGATTCTCAATCTTGCAATAGGAGTTCGATTCTCCTACCGAGTACCAAAGAGGTCACCAACACGGTTGACCTCTTTTTTTATGCGTAATGAGGCCAACGTGAAATTCATCTGGACCCGGAGATGCCCTCTCAGGTGTGTAGAATTTTGGGGACGGTTCCCGGTCCAGCCGGGAATGACGAAAAGGTGACCCGGTCCAGCCGGGAATGACGAAAATCGGGGATGGTCCTGAATGTGGATCATCCCCGAAAAGTTTGGTATTATGTCAAATAGGATTACTTGCTCTTGGCAACGATGTTGTCGATGAACATACGGCGTCCGCCGCTCTTCGTGTAGTCGATCTTGCCTGTCTCTTTGTCAACGAGGTCGCTGGCGACAATCGTGATTCTCGTATCCTTGTCGGCGCCCTTGATGGTTGCAGAAACCGTGGTCCAGAAGATTTCTCCGGTATTCTGAGGAGTACTGAATTCATCGCTGTACTTGGTTCCGTTCTCGAAGGTACCGTTTCCGGAAATTACGAACAGAAGCTTGTAATTGTCAATCGTACCACTGCCCTGAACCATTCTCGCCCAATCCACAGAAAGTTCATAGTCCTTGCCTGATGGATCGATTGCAGGAAGAGTGAGGGATGTTTGGCTGCTTGTACTTGTCTTACCCATCTTGAGGTAATATTCCTGAGGATAGACTACATTGTTCGCTCCGTCATCCTTGCCAGGAATCACATATCCGATTGCATCACGCAGAGGAACAAAAACAGCCTTCAATGCAGCTGTGGTGTATAGGTTCGGAGCCTTTGCGCTGAGGTCACCTGTGCCCACAGTGTCATAGTTGCCCGGATCCGAAGCCTTCGCAACATCAATCACCGGTGCGAGCCAGCTGAAATCGTCAGAGAAGAGGACTCCGGAAGCAAACTGCCTGCAAGTCAAGACTTTCTCATAAGCATATTTATCATTCCTTATGGTTATCTCAGCCGCCCTTTCTGCGCCGTCATTCCTGCTGAATGCCACAGGAATTGAATATGTGCCAGCCACTCCATCAGTTGCAGGAAGAGTAATCCAGTCAGCACTGGTTGACACCGTGAATGGTATGTTGGCATCAACAGCGAAATTGACTGTAGTTCCAAGACCAGATACACCAAGATATACATAATCAGCGGTGATATCTACCCTCGGTTCGAAATTGTCCTGGTTGACGGTAAGAACAGACTCTATTCCATATTCATCATTGTAGAAACGGATCTTTCCCATCCTCGGAACTCCGGTCATATTGGCATCCGCAACAAATCGGCGGGTTTCCTTCTCAACCTTCGCCTTGGTTGCCGGCTCAACCATTTCAGATATCCAGGAATCAACGATATCAACCTTATATTCAACATTATGCTGGACATCAGCAATAAACTCCTCACCCTCGCCAAGAACGATGACAGAATTGCCTGTTGAGAGCGAAATGAACGGATCAAGCTCCTGACCTGCCGCGGACTGAACGACAGGAATATCTTTCTTGGTCACTCCGGACTTGACAGTAACAACAGCCCTTCTGAGAGTAGAACTTTCGCTCTCATCGCAAGAAACACTCACTGTAACAGTCTGACCTGCACTTCCTGAACCATTCTCAATATGGAGCCATTTGGCATCAGTGGAAACAGTGAAATCCTTGTCAGATGAAACTTCGAAGCTGACAGGACCTTCCGGCTGGCCTTCGAAAGTGATGATATCATTCTCAAGACCGGACACCTTAACTTCAGCCTGCACAGCATCAGCCGCTGAAATCACCTCGATATCATCGAGATAGTAACGATGAACTCCTGTCACAGGCTCAGCAGAAGAGCCGATAGGGTCAGGACGGATAGTGATGAAAGTACCTCTTGTTGCACCCTTGATGGTGACAGAGGCATCCATCCAATACATTTCACCCTTCTCCTGGGTAGATTCAATATGGTCACTGATTTTGGCTCCTTCAGTTCCGGCGGCAGTCACGACAGTACCAGGACCGTTGATTTCCACCACGAGCTTCACATCATCCACATTCAAGGCTGAAGAAAGGTGGCAGCACCATCTGAATGACACCACGATATCC
>JBJEBO010000341.1:0-9644 GCA_051870155.1 Candidatus Cryptobacteroides sp. | reverse complement strand
GCAGGACACGACGCATGGCATCTTTAATATGGCGAATTTCTTGCAAATCAGGCACCTGATTCTTGTGAGGCTGATTCTGCGGAAATCCGTTCCATCTTTGACAAGGTTTATGAAGCCCTTTGTGACGACCTCAATACTCCTGTGGCACTGTCGCAGATCTTCGAGGCTGTCAGGATCATAAATTCAGCAAAGGACAAAAAAACAGTTCTTTCAAAGGCAGACCTCAAGGCACTCCTCCAACTTTTCGACGACATCGTTGCAGGAGTTCTCGGAATAACTGAAGACGAGGGTTCAGACGGAAGGTCAGCCACAGTTATCTCAGGACTTATGGATATGGTACTTGAGAGCCGCAAGGCTGCAAAGGAAGCAAAGAACTGGGCTATGAGCGACCATATCCGCGACTGCCTCAAGGAACTCGGCATCCAGGTAAAAGACACCAAAGACGGTGTGGAGTGGACTCTGTAAGTTGAAGATTCCTAAAAATTCGTTGAAACTATCTAAATCGGAAATATGTATAAATTCATCTCCTGGAACGTAAACGGTCTACGTGCCGTTTGCGGCAAAGGCTTTGCCGATATTTTTACCTCCCTTGATGCGGATTTCTTCTGTCTTCAGGAAACCAAGATGCAGGAGGGACAGCTCGACCTTGAATTTCCCGGTTATCGTTCCTATTGGAATTACGCTGAACGTAAAGGCTATTCCGGCACAGCAATATACACCAAGCACGAACCGCTTTCGGTAAGATATGGCATCGGGAAGGAAGAGCACGACAAGGAAGGAAGAGTCATAACTCTCGAAATGCCTGACTTCTATCTTGTCTGCGTCTATACACCGAATTCCCAGGATGAACTCGCACGACTCGACTACAGGATGACCTGGGAAGATGATTTCAGAGCCTATCTCCAGTCACTTGCTGCGGTAAAGGGAGTGATTGTCTGTGGTGACCTCAATGTGGCACACCAGGAAATTGATATAAAGAATCCAAAAACAAACAGGCGCAACGCCGGATTTACAGATGAAGAACGAGGAAAATTCTCCGACCTTCTTGCTGCCGGATTCATAGATACTTTCCGTTTTTTCCACCCGGACCAGAAGGATATTTACTCCTGGTGGTCCTACCGCTTCCGTTCTCGTGAAAGAAATGCGGGGTGGCGCATAGATTATTTCGTTGCATCCGAGTCTCTCAAGGACCGTTTGAAATCAGCAGTGATCCACACCGAAATTTTCGGATCGGACCACTGCCCTGTTGAACTTGTCATTAGTTGATTGACAAATCTTTCCCGTATGCTATTTTTACATTCTCGACGCCTCTTCGAGGTTGCCGACATTTCTTCTTGTTGACTGCGATGCTGTTCCGAATCTCCAAGTGAAACTGAGATTCACACCGGTGCTTGTCGTGAGAGACTTCAGATTGTAGATATTGCGTCCGTTTTCTTCCATACTGATGCACCCCTTCATTGTGCAGAGAATGTCCGTAGCCCTCAATGCGAGAGTACCTTTGCCATCCCAGAAATTCTTTTCCACTCCTACGTTCAGAAGACCCATAAGGTTGGTCTTGTAGAAACCTGCGATTTGTGGAGTTGCAATCCAGCCGTCAAGGGTGATTTTGAATGCTTTGGGAAGGAAGAATGATGTGGATGCATTGCCGAAAAAGACATTCTGGCTTCTTCTTGAAGTATCAATCATTCCTTCGATCTTGTCTTTATATGGGTCGAATTGTGTATAGAAATAGGTCAGATTTACGGTGAAATTCCACCATTTTGTAATCGGCTGCTCGGAAATCGACGCTGCTATGAACACATTCTGACTTGTTCCGTAATTGTCATATCTGTGTACAAGGACTCCGTCCTCACGCAGAATCGGCATCTGGGTATCGGAAAAATTGCTATTGTGGGTGTAGCCTGCGGTTACGTTCATCCTTCCAAAAAAGATAGCTGAAAGATTGATGTTGTGGCTGTAGGACGGCTTGAGCAATGGATTGCCCTCAGCGTATGACGTGGCATTGATATAGGTGCGGAAAGGATTCAACTGCCAATATTTAGGCCTGCTCAGCCTGTATGAATAGCTCAGGCTCAGAATCGCCTTCTGTGACGGGATGTATGAAAGGAAAGCATTCGGGAAGATGTCGAAATATCTGTCCCCGGTCTTTGGACTATCAGTCCAGATTCCTTCGGTCACAGTGAGTTCACCCCTTACACCAACTTGCGCGTTCCATTTCGGAGAGAACATTTTAGCCACATTGATATATGCTGCATAAATTTGCTCATTGTATTGGAAATCATTTCTTTCCGATACTTTGTCGCTGAAAGTGGCATCTGCCTGGTTAGGTGTCCCTGTTCCATCGTATCCTTCGAATCCATCCAGCAGATATTTGCTGAAATAGTTGCGTGTCATCGACAATGCACCTTTGAATCCTGTTTCGAGCCTTCCTGTTTGTTTCCAGAACACCTGTGAATAGTCAGCCTTGAATGACACGAGGTCCAAAGTCCTTGCTGTCATATCCTTGAACCCGAAATCACCTCCTTCTATACTGTAATCCCTGTTCAGGATGTTCACTTGCCTCGAATTCATATTGCTGACATTGTGTCCGTAATCGGCATTGAGGGTGAGTTCCTGCATTTTGGCCTCGTTGAATGTTCTTGTATAATTGACATTGGCATTCCAGTTGCTGCCTTTGGTGTATTGTCCGTAGTCAGTGGTAAGTTCCTGGGTCTGTACCTGTCCCGGAAGACCGTAGTCCTTGAATGTCTTGAGACCGCTTCCCGGGAGATTCTCGTTCACATCACCGTTGAAATTAGCCCTGAGTATCACTCCGAGAATGTCCTTTTTGCTTATGTTCCAATCGTTTGAAAGACTTATGTTGTGACGCATATAGCTTGCATCAGTGCTTGTGAAACTTTCAGAATAGTTTTCGAGATGCTCTCCGAAATACTTTTCCTCCATAGCATCGCCTGCCGCTCCTGTATAGGTAGGTGTATAGCTGAATGCAGTGTTGGTCTTATCGCCTTTGTATCTGACGTTTGCGTTGAGGTTGCCGTTGAATCTTGCGACAGGAAGGAAATTGACTCCGAAGTTTGCTCCGAGCGAGCCGTTCAATCCTTTCATAAAGCCTTTACTGGTCTTTATATTGATGATTCCTCCGCTTCCCTCAGCATCGTATTTCGCAGAAGGGTTGCTGATTAGCTCCACTTTCTCAATTGTGTTCCCCGGATTTCCCTTCAGATATGCCTCAAGATCCTTTCCCGACATATTGGACGGTCTTCCGTCAATCCATACCGCTACCGTCTGACCATTCAATTTGATATTTCCTTCGTAATCTACGGTCACTCCCGGCGAATTTTTCAACACATCAAGAGATGTACCCGTCTTAGCCACAGCAAGTTCAGACACGTTCAGAACTATCCTGTCGAACTTATGCTCGATCAAATCTCTCTTTCCGGACACCACCGCCCCTTCAAGCAATGCCTTGTCGGCGCTCATTTCTATGGTTCCCAAATCTATATGATTGCTTTCTTTTTTCGGTATGAACGAACTCAGGGGCGCGTTTATATCTTCATATCCCACAAAACTCACCAATAGAGTGCAATCAAACTCCTTGGCGTCCCCTCCCGTCATTTTCATTGAAAATGTACCGTCCGCAACAGACGTGTTGCCGCAAATCACCTTTCCTTCCTTGTTCATTATGGCAACTGTAACATATTCAATAGGTTCCGAATTTGCTTTGTCCACGACCTTTCCTGTGATTGTGATATCATTGTCCTGTCTTGCTGCAAAAGCCTCCGTTGCGATTGCGATCAGGAAAAGAATAACAATAAAATGTTTCTTCATATTTTGGTGTTCTAATTTACTAATACACCACAAAGGTAGGCATAGTTTCCGGAATTGCAATAGTTTCTTGAAAATTTTTACAATTTTTTTCTTTGCCGCAAATTGTCGATATAGGACCAGACTCCGACTAGAATCATCGTAACTGCTTGAGCCTCGTGTGATAAGGTGGCGAAAACGATGCCTGTTTCAAAGGATACTCCATAAATGGTGGAAAGGGCGAGGGCTACAATATAATGGAAGGCACCGAAGCCTCCGGGCACCGGGATTGCCCAGCCAAGGCTGCCGACAACCATAAGGAAGAGTGTGTCAACCGCTCCGAGCCAGCTCATTTGCGGAATGGCGCGTGAAATGGAGAAACTCATCACCCAGAAAAGACCCCAAAGCAGGATAGTATATATGAAGAAGGACCATTTCCTATCCATTTTCAGACAACTGGCAAATCCCTGTACAAGCCCACGGCAGATGTCTGCAATTTTTCTGCATATTTTGGATTTGTCCCTGAAAAACCATACTGCGGCGATTCCCCCGACAATGGCTATGATGCAGGCGGCGGCAATAACCCACGCCCAGGCATTCAGCCTGCCGGTCATAGGTTTCCATACGCTTTCGGTTATGAATGAACCGAACATTTCCCATTTGAAAACTAACAGTGTCAGAAGAATCAATGCCATTGAAACAAGGTCCCAGCTTCTTTCAAGAGCCACCGTACCAAGCACTTTGTCGTAGGTCGCCTTGTTCTCGCGGCTGTTGTCTGATACAACTCCGCACCTAACAAACTCACCTATTCTTGGGAGGACGAAATTGGCGAGGTTTCCAATGTTCACAGCGTTGAAAAGCGTCCTTGTTTTTGTCGAAGGGTCGATGGGCAGAAGCAACCCCCTCCATCTTCTTCCCCTGATCCAGAACGCGGCGACTCCTGCAGCCATTGAAAGGATGACATATCCCCATCTGCATTCTTTGAGGATGCCAAGGAATTCGTTCCAATCAACTCCTCTGAAGGAAAAATATAAAAGAACAACGGCAAGCAGTGCCGAAACAGAATATTTGATGATCTCTGATTTCTTTCGTCTCATAATGCGGCAAATATACAATATAACTTCGATAGGTTGTCACAATTATTTTAAGAAATCAAAACAGTTTCTTAAATTTGTCCCCTTAAAATATGAATATATATTTATGGCTTCCATTTTAGGTATAGGCAATGCACTCACCGATATTCTCGCAGTTTTGCCTGATGATTCATTTCTGAAAAAATTCCATCTGCCTAAAGGCAGTATGCAGCACGTGGATATGGCTACGGGCGACACTATTTGGCAGACCCTCAGGCCTATGGGAGTACAATATGTGGCAGGCGGATCGGCTGCAAATACCATCACGGGAACGGCAATCTTCGGAATGCCATCCGGTTTCATTGGCAAAGTGGGAGATGACGAACTTGGGCATCTCTACAAGAGCGACCAGGAGCAGTATGGAATTAAATCAACACTTCTCAAGGGCAAGAATTCCTCAGGAAGGGCTATGGTGTTCATAACGGCACCCAATGCAGAAAGGACATTCGCTGTGTATCTCGGAGCTGCCCTTGAACTTGTTCCGGAAGACCTGAAACCGGAATATTTCAAAGGATATGATTATTTCCATATAGAAGGATATCTCGTTCAGAATCAGGAACTTATACGTAGGGCTGTGGAGATGGCGAAGGCAGAGGGCTGCATCATCTCCTTAGATATGGCTTCATACAATGTGGTGGAATCCAACGATGCCTTCCTCCACGATATCGTGGACAAATATGTGGACATTGTCTTTGCGAACGAGACTGAGGCGAAGGCGTTTACAAAGCTCGAACCGCGTGAGGCCCTTGATGAAATTGCTCGCCATTGCGAAATTGCAGTCGTAAAAGTTGGAAAAGACGGTTCAATGCTCAAGAGCGGGGATGAATATCATTATATCGAGGCCTGGCCTGCTGCTACCATCGATGCCACCGGAGCGGGGGATACCTATGCTGCCGGTTTTCTTTATGCCCACTCACTCGGAATGCCTTTGAAGGTGTGTGGAGAGGTCGGTTCCATAATTGCGGCTAAAGTCGTCGAGGTCATCGGTACCAAGATTGATATACCTCGCTGGAAGGCGGCAAAGGCTGAAATCAGGGAACTCATAGCTAAAAATTCTCTGTAGTTGATGCTCAGGGGATTGCTCAGAAAAAGATGTTTGCGCCGGGATGAGGTTCCGGTGCCGGGAGGTTTCATCCCTTTGGACAAGGCCTCATCAATGACCCTCGTCCTCGATGTTTCCGTCCCGGATTGGGAGGACTGCCACGCCGATGCCGAGACTTTCTGTCGCAAGCATTCAATAGAACTCAATATCTTGTATATAGACCTTGTTCATAGCGCGGACAAGGCTGTTTCGGATGTCTCAAGAACAATATTCAAAAAGGACTTAAATTGGTATGGAAAGCCTTCCGACAGAAAGGCTTCTGTTTCCATCGACCACTATGCGGGCATATTCGTATGCTTGTGCAACAGTGGCAATTGGTGCGTGGAATATCTTTCCAGAGTTACCCAGGCACATTTCAGAATCGGGATGAGCAGGTGGAAGGATTATGAGTATGACTTCACTGTGACCCCTGAGGAAGGGAATCTTTTCAAACTCAAGGAGGTATTTTCCACAATCGCGGGTCTGTTGGAAAGTGTAAAGGAATAAATTGATGAAAAGTTTATTGAAATATGCAGTGACCGCCGTCAAAGGCGCCTGTATGGGAGCAGCAGATGTCATCCCGGGTGTATCAGGCGGAACAATAGCCTTTATGACAGGCATTTATGAAGAGCTGATTGGTTCTTTGAACAATTTTGACTCAAAAGCTGTATCCCTCTTGTTCAAAGGGAAAATCAAGGATTTTTGGAAACACGTAAACGGCAATTTTCTTGTGGCCGTCTTTGCAGGAATCCTCGCGAGCGTCCTTTCGCTTGCCAAACTGATGCAGCACCTTCTCACCTTTTATCCGATTCAGACCTGGTCTTTCTTCTTTGGTCTGATTGTGGCATCATCTCTCTTCATTCTCAAAGGGATAAAGGATTGGAAAATCAAGGATTTCATTATTCTCGCCATCGGCATTATTCTCGGCGTGGTAATCTGCACCCTTTCTCCTACTACCACCCCTGAAAGTCTTTGGTTCATCTTCATTTGCGGAGCCCTTGCTATCTGTGCAATGATTCTTCCTGGAATCTCAGGAAGTTTCATTCTTTTGATTCTTGGGAAATACCAGTACATTATGGCCAATGTCGCAGGTCTTACTGATGGGGACTTCGGGCAATGTGCATTGGTCCTTGTCGTCTTCGCCATTGGTGCCGTTGTGGGACTTCTTTCTTTTAGTAAATTCCTGCATTGGCTTCTCGGCCGCTTCCACAAGCAGACCCTTCTGGTCCTTGCCGGTTTCATCATAGGATCTCTTGTTAAGGTGTGGCCGTGGAGCAATATGGATGCCATCCTCAGGTCTCAGTTTCCTGAACTCCTTGATGCGGATTCGTCTGTCATTGAACAAGTTGCACCGATGTTTATTCCCGACGTGGATATGAAATATTGGCTTGCCATCCTTTTTGCCGTTATCGGATTTTGTACGGTTACGGTAATAGAACTCATTGCTACGAAATCAAATAAAAAAGATAACTGATATATGGAAAAGAAAATTCTCGTTGTTGGCTCAGGCGGCAGGGAGCACGCCATAGTGGATGCCCTCTCCCGTTCAAAACAGGTTGATAGAATCTATTGTGCCCCGGGGAATGCCGGCATTGCCGCCCAGGCGCAGTGCGTACCAATCAAGGATACGGAGGTGGATAAGCTCCGTGATTTTGCATTGGAAAAAGGAATCGATCTTACTGTAGTTGGTCCTGAGGTTTCTCTTGCTGCAGGAATCGCGGATGTGTTCCGTGCATCCGGACTAAGGATTTTCGGTCCTTCAAAGGCAGCTGCAACCATTGAATCGAGCAAGGATTTCGCAAAGGGGCTGATGGCGAAATACGGGGTTCCTACCGCTGCATATCAGACTTTCTCAGAATATGGTCCGGCTTGGGACTATGTCAGGAAGGGATCTTTTCCTGTTGTTCTGAAGTATGACGGACTTGCTGCCGGAAAAGGAGTAGTCATCGCTGCTGACAAGGCTGAGGCTGAGGCCGCCCTCAAGGATATGCTCCTTGATGACCGATTTGGAAAAGGTCGTGTCGTTGTCGAGGAATTCCTGACAGGACCGGAGTTTTCATTTATGTGTTTTGTTGATGGCTCTGATGTGCATCCTATGGTGCTTTCGCAGGACCACAAGAGAGCATACGAAGGCGACAAAGGACCGAATACGGGAGGTATGGGAGCCTATTCTCCCGTTCCAATAATAACGGATGCGGATGTTGATTATGCGCTTGAGAAGATAATGAAGCCGGTGGCTGCCGGAATGGTTGCAGAAGGCTGCCCGTTCAAGGGTGTCCTCTATGGAGGACTTATGAAAACGCCTGATGGAGTGAAAGTTATCGAGTTTAACTGCCGTTTCGGAGATCCTGAAACCGAGGTTGTTCTCCCTCGTTTGGAGACGGACATATATGATATGTTCAGCGCAATCGCCGATGGTACTCCGGTTCCGGAACTTAAATGGTCTGAAAAGGTGACAATGGGATTCGTGATGGCATCTAAAGGCTATCCGGGGAGTTATGAAAAGGGATATGAAATAAAGGGACTTGAGGCTCTCGCTTCCGATCCGGACATAAAGGTATATCAGATGGGCACTGCCCGCAAGGATGGTGCATTGGTGACTTCCGGAGGAAGGGTGCTTATGGTGGTTGGAAGTGGAGAATCCCTGAAGGCTGCCCGGGACAAGGCTCTCTCGGCAGTAGAGTCCATTTCCTGCGAGAATCTTTTCTGGAGGCGTGACATAGGTTGGCGCGTTCTGGAATGTGATTCATCGAAGGCTGAAAAGAAGATTATAAGTGGAAAAGAACTGTCGGCAAAATTGAAGGCGGAAATGGCTGCGAGGGTGGCTACTTTCCCGGAGAAATATGGCAGGGTACCTCATCTGGTGGTCATTCTCGTGGGAGATGATCCGGGCAGCGTTTCTTATGTGACAGGAAAGGCCAAGGCCTGCGAAGTGACAGGTATAAAGAATACCACGATCAGGCGTCCGGCAGAAATATCGGAGGAAGAACTTCTTGGACTTATCCGTGAACTCAATGAAGATGACGCTGTGGACGGAATCCTTGTTCAACTTCCTCTTCCAAAGCATATTAGCGAGGCCAAGGTCATTGCTACTATATCGCAGGAGAAGGATGTAGATGGCTTCCATCCTCTCAATGTCGCAGCACTTTGGCAGAAACAACCTTGCATAACTGCCTGCACTCCTAAGGGTATCATCCGTCTTTTGGATGAGGCCGGTGTGGAAATATCAGGCAAAAGGGCTGTTGTAATCGGAAGGAGCAACATTGTGGGGCTTCCTGTGGCAAAACTCCTTCTTGACAGGAATGCCACTGTGACCATAGCCCACAGCCGTACCGTAGATCTTCCAGCGGTCACCCGTCAGGCTGAAATCCTCGTTGTTGCCATAGGTCGTCCTAAATTCGTCACCGCAGATATGGTTTCAGAAGGGGCTGTGGTGATTGATGTCGGAGTGAACCGCGATCCTCAGACCGGAAAACTCTGCGGAGACGTTGACTTCAATGCAGTTGAGCCGAAGGCATCAGTAATCACTCCGGTGCCAGGGGGAGTAGGTCCGATGACACTATGCTGCCTTATGGAAAACACGATAGAGTGTTTCCTGAGGCGTATCTGATATAGGAAATGAGTAA
>JBJEBO010000340.1:0-9668 GCA_051870155.1 Candidatus Cryptobacteroides sp. | reverse complement strand
GAGCAAACGCAGCCGTGTCATAGCGGCGTCCCATCTGCTTGAGGATGGTGTCGCATCCGCTTTGGAGGGGGATATGGAAATGCGGCAGAAATTTGCTCCCGGAAGCTATCCAATCCACCATATCTTCGGTCAGAAGATTCGGCTCGATGGACGAAATCCTGTATCGCTCAATACCTTCTACTTCATTTAGCCTCTTGATCAGTTCAAAAAAAGTTTCTCCGGTGTTCTTTCCGAAATCTCCAATATTCACACCTGTGAGCACTATTTCCTTTATGCCGGCAGCTGCAACCTCTTCAGCCTGGGGTATAATCTCCGATATACGTATGCTCCGGCTCTCGCCGCGGGCGTAAGGTACTGTGCAATAGGCACATTTGTAGTCGCATCCGTCCTGGACCTTGAGGAAGGACCTGGTTCTTTCTCCAGATGAATATGCTGGGAAAAATTGTTCTCCTCCTGTGCAGGAATATCCGTTATTGGTGTCACGGAGGGAGACTAAAGACGGTACTACGAGGCTTTTCTCCTTGGCCCCTAACACTTTACTTACTCCTTCAATCCTCTCTATTTCATCTTTTTTCAACTGGGCATAACAACCGGTCACTACAATCTTTGCATCAGGGGACTGTCTGTGCAGTTTGCGGATGATGTTCCTGCATTTCTTGTCGGAATGTTCCGTAACGCTGCAGGTATTCACAAGATAGAAGTCCGCTTTTTCGGTCCACTGGACTGGAGTGAAGCCTTCTTTGACAAGGGCTCGTTCGTATGATGATGTCTCGGCGTAATTCAGTTTGCAACCGAGGGTTATGAATGCTATTGTCGGGTTCATTTTTCAGTTTTTACATTATTTAGGAATCCTCGCCTGCTTCTCTGAATTGCTTTGGGAGCATTTCGGGGGATAAAACAAGGTTGTCCTCGACCAGGAGACCGGTCCATTGACAGGGGGATTACGTTTGGAAACCCTGATTGAGAATGACTTGAGTTCCGGAAAGACTGTGGCAATCCGCTCCACTATTCTTCCTGTGACATTCTCAAGCAGGTCTGAAGGTATGGCCATCTGCTCAGCGACAATGTCATAGAGAAGTCCGTAATCGAGGGTGTCACCGAGGGAATCGCTCGCCACCGCAGAGGCCATATCGAGTTCACCCCTGAAATCAACGGTAAAGAGATTCCCTTCACGTTTCTCTTTTTCAAGGCAGCCGTGGTAGGAGTGGAATTCCATTCCCTCAAGTTCCAATATTCCGATATTTTCCATATTCATAGCGATATCAAACAATCATAGAGACACATCCATTGGAATCATCCCAAAATCAGGAATACGCACGGGCGTTTTCCTATTACAATCTTTTCCCTTTTCCATTCTTCCACCGTCTTTGTGCGGATATAGGCATCTGGCATTGTGATGTTTGCAGCTATGCATAGCCTTGTCCTTGGCTGGCATACGGAGAGGATGTCAGCGAGCATTGAGTCGTTGCGGTAGGGAGTCTCTATGAATATCTGTGTCTGTCGGGAAGAGGCGGAATGTTTTTCGATTGCCCTCAGACGGTTTTTCCTCTCGTCAGACTTGGCGGGGAGGTAGCCGCAGAAAGCGAAAGACTGTCCGTTCAGCCCGGAAGCCATAAGAGCAAGCATAAGGGATGAGGGACCTACGAAAGGAACCACCCTAATATCCCTTGAATGACAAAGAGCTACGAGTTGCGCTCCCGGGTCTGCCACTGCCGGGAGACCTGCTTCCGAAATCAGGGCAACGTCGTTCCCGTTGTTGAAAAGGTCGAGATAGCCTTCTACCTGGGCCCTGTCAGTGTGCTCATTAAGTTCAAAGAACTCAAGCGATTCAATATGCCCTTTCAAACCTGCCCTTGAAAGGTATCTTCTTGCGGTGCGGACTTCCTCCACCACATATGTCCTGAAATGTCCGAGGATGTCCAGCACTGTGGATGGGATGACCTCCGAGGGTTCATTGTCCCCAAGCGGGGATGGTATGAGATATAATGTTCCTTTATTTTCGCCCATTTCCTGATGATATTCTGATAGTTGTCATTTCTTCTTCCGACGAGGCCGGTTCTGCCGTACGGCGTTCTTTCTTTTTCTTCTTTCCTGTGAACAAATCCCTGAACAGCTCACCTAAGGTATTAAACTCCTTCTGGAAAGTAAGACCGACTCCGTTCCTTTGTGAGTTGTCCAGATAATTCGAATACTGGTCCGCCGAATGGGAGAACAGATTGAGCCTGAATGCTCCTGCCCTGTCGAGTTTTATTTCGATCTCTATGTCACCTACGACTTCACTCTTGCTTGAACCTGAATATTGCCGGTTTCCTATGTTTCCATTGACGATTACCCTATTATTGAACAATTGGGTGGATACCGCCACATCGAAGATATCCGTTCCCTTGTTATTCGGCTGATAATTCAGACCAAGGTCGAGTGGTATGTCAAGTTTCTGGAATATGTTGTTCAACTGGTTCGCCATCATTTCCGTGACATTGGAATACAGGATGGTGGAGTTGTTGAAAATTCCTGACTGCTCGTCCGGAAGGAAGTTGTTTGAGATGATGAGGGAGAGGAACTGTTTCTGGATCTTGTCCTCAGTGCTTAGGGCGCTCTCAACCTTTGATTTAACTATTGGGTCGATATCAGGCACATTTATGGAGAATCCCAAACGCGGATTGCTCAATTTGTCGGAAATCCGGATTCCACATTCAACGGTCCTTCGTGTGGATACGGAGGAAGTATCCGCAATCAGGGTTGAAAGAGACACTTTCGTCCTATATACCGCATCAATGTCAAGGCTGCTGTCCATAATGTCGCCGTTGAACTTGACTGTGCTTCCGTCCTTGATTGCAAAGTCCCTCACGGCGAGACCAAGGGCTACAAAACGGTAGTTTCCGCTTGTAAGGGTGTAGTCACCCCTAAGGTTGAAAATTTCGTTCTTTGGTTTGAGCTCAAGTTCTATATTGCCATTTCCCCTGCCTGAGAGGATATTGCCGCTCGCCTTATCTATTTCAATGAAAGCCTGGATTTGTGGATTTACGGCAACTTTCAAGTTGAGGTTCAGTTCCGAAGCCTCTGATTCTTTTTTGCGAAGTCTTTCCAGCATCCTCTCATACGGATCAATCTCCGGAGGTATGTCATCTGTGGTGAATCTCAGGAGGTTGCCTCTTCCGGCAGCTGTGCTGGCAGTGATTGGAATATGGAAGTCACCGTCTCCGCTCGTTGCTGCTTCTATGTTCAGATTCAGGGAGTTCATCGGACCTTTAATCTGAACATTTCCCGTTGCAGCCACATTCCCATAGAAAATGTCGGCAGACTTTTCATCCACATCAAGAGCCTCAAGATCATTCACATCAATTCCGAGGTCGAACCTCATATCCTTCAGGCTATTCCAACCGATAAGACCGGCAATTTTTCCTGTGCTGCCTTTCTTGTCACGGATTTCTATGTCGTCGAAATGCACTCCATCCTCGTCAATGTGGAATGGTCCTGCCACATCGTATCGCACATTGGTTATGCCCAATCTAAGGGCTGCGTCGATTCTGCTGTCAAAACTTGTTATATTCAAAGCATCTATCGGTCCTTCAGCACGGATTTTACCGCTAACCGTACCTTCTGTCTCGCTGAAAATATCTGCTAAGAAAGGGTGGGCTAACCCCACGTCGAAACCATCCAGGACAACTCCCAAATCAAGGCGCTTTATAGACGGGGAGAATCCTCCGAAAGCACTGATAGTCGCATTCCCGTCAATGTTGTTGGAAAGTCTGAGTTCCAATCGCTTCAGATCGTCGTTCCAACTGCTGCTTGCCTTGATGTCTCCCAGCCTCGTACCTGAGAATGAGGTGGAATCACAACTGAGATTTGCAAGAAGGGCCATCCTGTCTTTAGGTGAAGCAAGCATCACATCTCCGGAAAGCCTTCCTCCAAGGCTCATTTTCCCAAGAAGTGGATTCAAGACAGCCATATCGAAATTGTCGAAATTCAAATTCAGAGTGTCCGGGATTTCTCTCCTGTAGCCTCCGTCAAGGGTGATTCTCTGATCCGTACCTCGCAACTCGAATCCCTCCACCACAATGTCGCCTTGTTTCAAGGTAAATTTTGCCGGCATCAGATTCCACGGCATATCGCTCGCAGTCAACTCTGACGGTCTAAGCCCAAATTCCCAGAAAAGGACATTCTGTCCGTCCCTGTCTGCCAATGCATAGCCCTCGATGTTTCCGCTACCTCCGTTCGGCGTCACATATCGGAAACCGAGGTTCAGAACATTGTCATTGATATGGAGGTCAAGTCTGTTATTCTCCAATGAAAATCCTGCGGCTTTTATGGTCGAGCAGTCGATTCCAAATGTGATTCTGCTGTCAGAATTGTCCGAACGGATCTCGATGTCCTTGGCATATTGCTCTTTGAAAGCCACCATTTTCGAATTAAGAGATGCTTTCATCAAGCCATCCTTGTCTATGTCGATTTTCAGAATTGTCCCATCCGAAATATAGAGTCCAGGCAGTGCGAAAGAAAGAATTCCATAGGTGTCCAAAGCCTTGAAACTGAACGAGTGGGTATCTCCTTTCCATTCTTCCACCGGTCCATCATACATATCAGGAATCTCGCTGTGCAAGGTGATGTTTTCAATATCCTTGATGAAATTGACTGCCGCTCCGGAACCGCTGTAAGTGGCTTCCGCGAAGGAAGATGAGAGCTTAATCCTTGTTCCGGACCCTCCTGTATGAGAAGATATGCTGATATTGCCTATATCGTGACTTCCAAGACTGTTTTCGAGCACGAGGGAATTGACCTTTATGTTGCCAAGCATATCCTCGGAGCGAACCTTTGTGAAATCAGCTTCCGTCGAGAATCTGACCTTGGATATTCCCCTTTTGTCGATGTTGAGGGCATAGAGGTCGGCATAACCGACATTTCCATAAAACTTATAGAGGTTGTTGCCGCTTTTTGATGATAGGGCAAAGGTGCCCTGAAGCAGGAAGTTGAGATTCGGATCGTTGCAGATTACCTTGCCGTTGAATGAGTTGCCTGTCATTGTTCCTGCTGCGGCAATACCTGAATAATCATAGTCGTTGAAATGCAACCTGTCCACCCTCAGGGAGTCTATTCTCACGCTCATCTTCTCCCCGTCTTTCGGAAGCGTACCCTCAAGGGAGGTCCTCAGACTGACTTCCTCCACAGGAAGATTCTTTATTAATTTATCCAGGCGCAGATTGCGGGTCTCCACCCTGCCACCGATTACTGTCGGCTTATTTATGGAAATGACATCCTTCAAACTGCATTCTGCTTCAACAAAGCCGTGTCCTGTCATTATGTCGGCATCCACTTCAAGGTTGTTCAGGGAACCACGGGTTTTCCCACTCAGCTTGAACTTCATTCCTGGAGCCAGATCCCCGATTCCTATTGTTCTCTGCCCAGGCACCCACTGTGCGATGAATCTGTCCAGACTCTTCATCGTGAAATCGAGCTTTCCGATCTCAAACTCCAATTTCATATCTGGATTCGGGATTCCGCTGATTCTTCCTGACACCTTTCCTGCAAAAGAATTGTCCGGTGTCCAGAAATCCAAACCGTTGACCTTCAGGTCGCTTACCGTTCCTGAAACCTTTCCTTTCACATCCAGGGCAAGGGTATTGTCGGAGAGCTCGGGAACAAAATATTTCAATGTCCCAAAACTTATGACACCATTAGTGATGTTGCCTTCGAGACGTACTTTCTCCAAGAAGTCGGCAAAATCCTTTTCGTCGTCATAACTCATTGAAAAGGAGCTTAGATAGATGTCGGTATATGGGTCTTTTATATGCAAGTCCTCCACAAGGGTCATCCCGTTGCCCACCCGTGCCTTTCCGGAAATGCTCTCACATACGAAACCGCTCTTTTCCTTAAACGAAATGTTCTCACATACACCCCACATCACCTTTCCTCTCATCCTCATATCTCCGCCGGTGAAATTGATGTCTGTAACCGCAAGGTCGTCCCAATCAATGCCTCCCTTCTGATAGACATCCTTCTCCTCTTCCTTGAAACTCTTCATATAGAATGCGAAGTCCTTCAGGGTTATATCCTTGATTGAGAACACTTCCACGTCTTCCGGCTCCGGCTTGTCGGCTTTCGGTTTAAGCCTGAACATCCTCGTGAGGTTGGTTCCGTAGAAACTGTCTTCATTCACGAGATAAAAAAATCCGTCATCGATGTATGCGCTTTTTATCTTGACTCCTTCCGGACTCAAAAGTCCTTCGAAACTGAATTTAGCAATCACGTATTTTGCCTTGAAGAGAGTATCTACCGGTTCCCAGCCTATCCGGTCCAACTTATGTGCAAGCGTAGCCGATACGGAATCCGGATCTGGAGTTACGGGGGCTTCATCTATGACGGTGATGCCTTTGAGAACCAAGGTGTTGAAAGGGCGGAGATGGATGCGCTCAATGTGAATGTCGGCGTCGAAATCCTGTTTCGCAAGGGCACCGGTCACTTTCCCGGCTATCCAGGTCTGGATGAAAGGAGTCTGAATCAGAAATATGGCTGCAAACAGGAGGACCGCGACGAGAACTGCCAACCGCCACAGAATTTTCAGTATTATTTTAATGATTGTATATGTCTTCCCGTGTGCCATAAGGTGTGCTCTTCCCAAAAGGATGCAAAGAGACTTGCAAAAATAATAAAAATCTCGGATAAAAACTGTATTTTTGCACCCGACCTATATATAATAACAGTTTCGTAAATGCGGAACCATAGTTGGAACCATAATTATGCCAGATATAATTCTCGGAATAGAATCATCCTGCGATGACACTTCGGCCGCCGTCATTTCCGACGGTATGCTCCTGTCGAACGTGCTTGCAAGCCAGGAAGTACATAAAGCCTACGGCGGAGTTATCCCGGAACTTGCTTCAAGGGCTCATCAGTTGAACATTGTTCCCGTTGTGAGCGAGGCAATTACAAGAGCTGGAATCAAAGCTTCGGACATCACTGCCATTGCATTTACCCGCGGTCCCGGACTGCTCGGTTCCCTCCTTGTGGGTACTTCTTTCGCGAAAGGACTTGCCCTTTCCTTAGGTTGTCCTCTCGTTGAGGTAAACCATCTCCAGGGGCATATCCTCGCAAATTTCATCCGTGAAAAGGACAAGGAGCACAGATGCCCGGAATTCCCATATCTCTGCCTGCTCGTATCAGGGGGCAACTCCCAGATAGTCAGGGTGGACAGTCCACTCGAATATGAAATCCTCGGACAGACCATCGACGATGCTGTTGGGGAAGCTTTTGATAAATGTTCCAAGATGATGGGGTTGGGCTATCCTGGAGGACCTATAGTGGACAGGCTGGCAAAAGAGGGCGATCCTCTGAAATATAAATTCTCCAAACCACACGTTCCCGGACTGGACTACAGTTTCAGCGGAATAAAGACATCCCTTCTTTACTTTGTCAGGGACAGGATGGCGGAGGACCCTTCGTTTATGGAAAACAACAAGGCAGACATTTGCGCGAGCTTCCAGAAAGCATTGATAGACATATTGATGGATAAACTCATCAAGGCTGCGAAGCAGACGGGGATAAAACAAATAACCATTGGAGGGGGAGTGTCTGCGAACAGCGGTCTGCGCAGCAGGATTGAAGAGGAAGGACGCAAGAGGGGATGGACCACTTTCTTGCCGGAATTCCGTTTTACGACCGACAATGCGGCAATGATAGCGATAGCCGGATATTTCCATTATCTCAACGGGGAGCGTACTTCTCTTGATGTCGCACCGGTGTCGCGCTTAACAGAATTATAAATTTATATACCGGTTTGACCGGAGAAAAATTATGAAATCAAGACAGGAAAAACTTGAAGCTTTCGGCAGAATCCTCGACATCCATGATGAATTGAGGGTGAAATGTCCGTGGGACAGGGAACAGACTACCGAATCTCTGCGCCCTCAGACCATAGAAGAAACATACGAATTGAGTGACGCCATTCTGAAAGGCGAATCAAAGAACATTTCAAAGGAACTCGGAGACCTGCTTCTCCACGTGCTTTTCTATGCTAAAATAGGAGAGGAAAAGAATGAATATGACATTGTGGATGTCATCAATTTCTTGTGTGATAAGCTTATATATCGTCATCCTCACGTCTTTTCAAGCACTCAGGTGGCAGATTCTGCCGAGGTTGTGAAAAATTGGGAGATGCTCAAGACTAAGGAAAAGGACGGCAACAAGAGGGTTCTTTCAGGAGTGCCTGACACCCTTCCTCCTCTTCTGAAGGCATACAGGATGCAGGACAAGGCAAGAGGAGTTGGCTTCGACTGGGAGGAAAAGTCCCAGGTTTGGGACAAGGTGAAGGAAGAAATGGGTGAGTATCAGGCTGAATTGGATGCGATGGATGCAGCGCAGGGTGATGAAGAGAAGGCAGCAGCCCGCGAAAGGGCGGAGGTTGAACTTGGAGACTTCCTTTTCGCTACCGTCAATGCCGCCCGTCTCTATGGATTGAATCCTGATACGGCATTGGAGCGCACCTGTGCCAAATTCAAACGCCGTTTTACCTATCTCGAAGAACATACCATAAGGCAGGGACGCAGTCTGAGGGATATGACCCTTGCACAGATGGATGAAATCTGGGATGAGGCAAAAGCTAAAGGTCTATGATGCGTCCGGTCCAAATAATTTCTGCGCTTGCCGTTGTTTCTGCGCTTGCCGTTTCGTGTGCGGACCATCCTTCCCATTCAGCGGATAAGGGTGGAAACGATCTGGGCACAAAAGTGATTAATTCGCCTGATTTCGCATCGGATAATATCCTTTTGGTTCGCTTTGCCGGTGATGTCCCTGTTGGCTTTGAGGACATTCGGCCTGTGTTCACGGTGCCGCCGCGCAACGAAGAAGCTGCCCATAAATATGGGCTGGATGGATGGCATATTGTAAAGGTCAAAGAGCCGGAGCGTTTGAATGCAAGGGTGGGAGAATTGGCGGCTATGCCGGAAGTGCTTGAAATCCAATATTCCAATAAAATGATTCTTGCTTCGGGAATGGGGCATCTTTATACGCCGTCATCCCGTGTCCCTTCATCTGCAGGACCGTTCAATGACCCGTATCTTGCCGACCAATGGAACCTTATCAATGACGGAGACCCGATTTTCGCCAACAATGTCCAGGAAGGAGCCGATATTTCGGTGGCCGAAGCTTGGACGCTTACAGGGGGAGATCCTTTGGATATAGTTGCTGTCTGCGACACCCCGGTGCAATACAACCATCCTGATCTCGCAGCCAATATGTGGGTGAATGAGAAGGAAATGAACGGTGTCCCGGGAGTGGATGATGACGGGAACGGCTATATCGATGATGTTTACGGATATAATTTCGTAATGGGCAAGGGCGAAATCACCTGGGATGCCCAAGGGGAATATGGCCACGGGACACACATTGCCGGTATTTTGGCGGCAGTGAACGGCAACGGGATTGGAATCTGCGGAGTGGCAGGAGGAACAGGGGCGTCTGACGGCGCGAGGATAATGACCTGCCAACTTTATGAGGGGGATTATGCCGAGCCAGGGAGCGAACATACTGCCGAGGCGTTTGTCTATGCCGCGGATAACGGGGCTTCAATCATCCAGGCTTCTTTTGGAAATGCCGGCGGAGTATATAAATCGGATGATGCATTCATAAATGCCTTTCCTTTGGAATACAGGGCCTTGAAATATTTTCTCGATCCG
>JBJEBO010000339.1:0-2093 GCA_051870155.1 Candidatus Cryptobacteroides sp. | reverse complement strand
CGTTTCCCAAGTAATATTCTCGTTTGCATACTGTAGGATTGCAACTCCAGGAACGTGATATTGAAAATTATCTCCGAAATAAATATTGTTGGAGGCATTCATATTGACATTCGAGAGATAGAAGAAGCGGTCCGAAGCGGAACCGATGGCATCGTTTCCAACAAGTCCGTAAGTTGCCTTAAGCTTAAGCAGGTTAACAGTCTTTTTCAGATTCGGTCCCCAGAATTTCTCGTTTGAAAGGATCCAACCTGCACCGATAGTAGGGAAGAAACCGAATCTTTCGTTCTTTGCGAATCTCTCCGAACCGTTGTAACCGAAGTTGGCTTCCACGAAATATCTGTTGGCATAACTATAGGTAAACCTTCCGGACAGTCCCATATTCCTATATGCCAAGGACTTGATTAACGATCCCTGATTGGCAAGCAATTCATTGCGCATCGTATATACCAGCATTCCGGAAACATCGTGCTTTCCACCGAATGTACGATTATAGTCAAGCGATGCCTCAAGATAGAAATTTGTAGAAATCTCTTTTTTCCCTTCATTATAGTCAAGGAATTCCTGGGCGCTTTCCGGGTTAAGATAATTCAATACATATTTGTCTGTCTCCGGATTGTAAGATGCCACCGAATAGTATGAAGGCTTGTAAAACCTATTTACGTCGAAATATGATGCTCTTGTCGTGCTACCCATAACTCTCAGGCTAAGGCCTTCTGTTATATACCTCAGGTTCTCTTTAAGTTCCAACTGTGCCACAAGAATCATCTCACTGGAATTCTTATAACCACGAACCATATCTGCATAAGGGTTCAGCCAATCGCCATCACCATAGTTTCCAAACTTAATTCCGTTCACTACTCCGAGAGAAGAATCATCAGGAAACGTCATAGGGAATAGAACGGGATTGGCAGCCATCACTTTTTTATAAAGATCATCTCCACTGTCTATCGGTCCTTTATAATCTTCAAAGGTGACATTGATTCTTGCATTCAATTGTGTCGTTTTAGTGATATTGATGTTGGTGTTGGACCTGAGTTGGATAGTCTTGAGACTTATATTATTGTCGAAATTATTCTGCGATGCGTTCTTCAGCAATCCTGTATCATTGTTGAAAGTTCCAGCCACATAATATCTTGCAACTTTACCACCACCGCTAACATTAAGGTTGACTCTCTGGTTGGTAGTATAATCCTTGAACATCTCGTCATACCAGTTGACGGCAGGATAGACATACGGATTGTCTCCCCTTTCGGTTGCCTCAATTTTCTTGTCGGAGTATGGACGCGGTGCAAGAGGATTTCTTGTCATTACCGCTTCATTATGCAGTTTCATATAAGTGACAGGATCGACGGTCTCAACCATTTTAGAAGGCATAGAAAAAGAGTTCTCAAATCTGATGTTCAATTTCGCAGGTCCTTCCTTTCCTTCTTTTGTGGTGACGAGCACCACTCCGTTGGCACCCCTAGCTCCATACAATGCAGTTGCAGTCGCGTCTTTCAGTATGGAGAAACTTGCTATATCATCTGGCTGAAGTCTTGCAAGATCATCAGTAGAAAGTTCTACATTATCTATAAGAATCAGCGGTCCACGAGCATATTCATTGAATGTGGTGACACCCCTGATAAAGAACTCGGAATTGTCTTTTCCAGGTTCTCCGGAAGTCTGACGCGAAATGACACCGGCGATACGACCTCCCAAAATGTTGGTCATATTGCTTGAGGGAGACTTCAAATCACCAGGAGAAATCGTGGACAACGAACTGACAATGCTTTCTTTCTTCTGTTTTCCGAAAGCTACAACCATCGCGTCATCAAGTTCATTTTCAACAGGAAAAAGTTGAAAGTCATATTTGTCTTTTCCTGCAGTGATTGCGATTGTCAATGACGAATAGCCAATGAATGTTGCCGTAATTTTGTCTGTAGGCAACACATCTATTGAATAATATCCGTCCACATCTGTCATTACGCCTTTGGGAGATCCCTCAATGATAATCGCCGCTCCAGGCAACGGTTCTCCCTTTTCATCAATAACGACACCTGTTACACGCCGAATGTCTTGACTATACAACCCCCCCCCCGGAGATTGCGAAAGCC
>JBJEBO010000338.1:0-2093 GCA_051870155.1 Candidatus Cryptobacteroides sp. | reverse complement strand
CACACCGGTGAGGATTGTGGTGATCTGACCGTCGATGATTGCTGAGTATGCGTTTGAATAACCGTCTGCAATCGCCTTGCCCAGACCCTTGCCTGCGCGGAGCTCCTCTTTCACACGCTCATATATAATCACGTTGGCATCCACCGCCATACCGAGGGTCAATACGAGACCGGCGATACCAGGGAGGGTGAGGACAGCACCGAATGAAACGAGGGTTCCGAAGAGGAAGAGCACGTTGCAAAGGAGTGCGAGGTCAGCCACGAGACCGGCGCCCTGATAGAAGAGCACCATATATATAAGTACGAGTACGAATGCAATGATGAATGAGATGAGACCTGCATTGATGGACTCAGCTCCGAGTGAAGGACCTACGACCTGCTCCTGGATGATGGTTGCAGGTGCAGGGAGCTTACCTGACTTGAGGACGTTTGCAAGGTCTTCTGCCTCCTGAAGATCGAAGTTACCGGTGATCTGTGAGCTTCCTCCGGTGATTTCGCTCTGAACGGTAGGATAAGAATAGATCATATCGTCGAGGACGATGGCAATCTGCCTTCCGATGTTGTCCTTAGTCATCCTTGCCCAGATGTTTGCTCCTTCTGCGTTCATTGACATTGAAACCTCAGGGTTACCGCCCTGGTTGCCATACTGTACGCGTGCGTCAGTCACTGCACCTCCATCGAGAGGAGCCTTGCCGTCGCGTGAAGTTGACTTGATGGCAACGAGTTCGTAAGTGTTGCCGCCCGGGATGTACTGTGAAGGTTTCACAGTCCAAAGAGCCCTGAACTCAGCAGGGAAGAGAGCTCTCACCTGAGGAAGATTGAGCCATCTGTTGATTTTTGCTGTATCGGAGTAGTTTGCATAACCGATGCAGGCGCCATTGGAAAGCTTGCCGTTGTACATTGCAGGCTGGAGGGCTGCGAACAGAGGATTTGCCTTGCGGTATGCCTCGAATTCTGCTGCGTCGGTCTCGCTGCTGCGAAGCTCTTCATTGAGAAGTGAGTCGGCTGACTCTGCAGGAGTCTCTTCTACTGCAGGAGCTGCAGTCTCCTCCTCATCTGCTGCGAGGAGCTGTGCGAGGGTGCTGTTTGCTTCCTGGAGGAATGGGAACACCTCGGTGTTGTCATAGGTTGCCCAGAACTCGAGGGATGCAGTTCCCTGGAGGAGTTTCCTTACACGCTCAGGCTCTTTCACGCCCGGAAGCTCTACAAGGATCCTTCCGCTGTTGCCGAGCTGCTGGATGTTTGGCTGGGTGACACCGAAGCGGTCGATACGGTTCCTCAATACGTTGAATGAGTTTGCGATTGCACTCTCGGCCTCTTTCCTGATGACTGAAATCACGTCGCTGTCGGAAGAGGTTGCAGTGATTCTGCTGCTCATTTCATAGGTTCCGAAAATCTGTGCGAGAGGAATTCCGTTGCCGACTTCTTCCCAAGCCTGAGCGAAAAGGGTTATGAAATCTGCCCTTGAATTGACGCTTCGCTCTTTCGCAAGAGCTATTGCGCGCTGGAATTCCGGACTCTGGTTGTTGTCTGCCAGGGCTTTCACGAGGTCTTCGAGCTGCACCTGAAGCATAACGTTCATACCGCCTTTGAGGTCAAGACCAAGGTTGATTTCCTTTTCCTTGACATCCTTGAATGTGTAGCCGAAGTAAACCTTCTCAGCAGAGATTGAATCGGTGTACCACCTTGTGTTGTCTTTTCTGACAGAGTCAAGGTAGTATGCCTGGTCTTCGGCAGCCACTTTGCTGAAAGCGGCTGAATTTTTGATGGCTTCCACCTTCTTATCCGCATATTTGGCAGCCTTGTTCTCGTTGACCTTGGTCACAACGGTGAACGAAAGTTGCCAGATGCAGGCGATGGCAAGAAGGATGGCCACAAGTCTGATAGCACCTTTACTTTGCATAATCTTTGTATTGTTAATTGTTAAATTTGTTTGTCAAAATTCATACTTCCGGACATACCGACCGCAAATAGGGCACAAATTTACTATTTTTTTCTTATAAATGAACTTTATGCAAACTATTTCTTATTTTTGTGTCCTCAAAACCACCAAAAATGACATTATGCGCAGGCAAATTTTTACAATAGCATCTT
>JBJEBO010000337.1:0-2096 GCA_051870155.1 Candidatus Cryptobacteroides sp. | reverse complement strand
ATATATTGTCTATGCCTATATTGGCATAAGCGGAATAATCGTAATGCTCACAGCCTGACATCCTATTTTGAAGTTCAACAAAACAACATAGGAAATTGGAAATTCCGTTCCAAAGTTGTATCTTGCCAATCTTTCCCCAAAAGTTGAACTTAACAGAAAAAGCATGAAAAAAGTTAGAGTGTTTGCGCCGGCATCTATTGCCAATATGGGCTGCGGTTTTGATGTAATCGGTCTTGCATTGGATGAAGTCGGAGATATCCTTGAAATGACATCAAGCGAAGGAGATGGGCTCACCATCACAAATAAGAGCGGAGTTCCCCTTCCGGAAGACATAGAACAAAATGTAATTACTCCTGTCGTAAGAGCCTTTTTAAAGAAAATCAATCAGAAGGCCCAGATAGATGTAGTTATATGCGAAAAGATATATCCCGGTTCAGGTATAGGTTCCAGTGCAGCATCTTCAGCAGCTGCAGCCTTCGGTATGAATGAGCTCTTCGGATGTCCGCTCACCGAGGAGGAAGTCGTCATCTGCGCGATGGAGGGGGAAAACCTGGCCAGCGGAGGTTTCCACGCAGACAATGCAGCACCGGCTGTAATGGGAGGCATAGTGCTCATCCGTGGATATGAACCACTTGACCTTATACAACTGCCGGTTCCAGGCAATTTCTATTGTGCCGTAGTCCATCCTCACATAGTTGTCAGCACTAAGGCGGCAAGGGAAATCCTTCCGAAAGAAGTGCCTATGCACGATGCTGTGCGTCAATGGGGTAATGTGGGTGGACTCGTTGCCGGACTTTGCACAGGAAACATCAAGCTTATCGGACATTCTATGCAGGACTTTATTGCTGAGCCATATAGAAAACAGTTCATCCCTGGTTTTGACCATTTGAGGGACAAGATTCTTGAATCAGGTGCCCTGGCTATGAATATTTCAGGTTCAGGTCCTTCCGTTTTCGCTCTCTGTGACAGCAGGGCTATTGCCGAGGCCGCAGGAAAAATCCTCAAGGAACATTTCGAAGCTCTTGACACAGGTAGTGAGGTATATGTTGTAAAAGTCTCCAACAAGGGAGCAAAACTCACCCATCTCACCCTTTAGATTTTTCACCGATGAAATATTTCAGCACCAGAGATATATCACGCCAGCATCCTTTCTCTTTGAAGGATGCAGCAAGACTGGGATTAGCCCCCGACGGAGGACTTTTTATGCCGGCTACTGTGCCTCAAGTCGATTTGGACAAGGTCTGCGAGTTAGCAAACATATCATACTCCAAACTTGCGACCTATCTTGCATCCTTGTTTTTCGGAGACGATCTTCCCGTAGAACAGATTGCCTCAATGTCGGAAAAAGCTTATTATTTTGACTGTCCGTTGAATACCATCGGACCGGGAGTAAACATCCTGGAACTTTTTCACGGTCCCACCTGTGCTTTCAAAGATTTTGGAGCCAGATTTATGGGCGGAATGTTCGGTCTTCTCAACGATGATGGTGAAGATTTGACCATTCTCACTGCCACTTCCGGCGATACAGGAAGTGCAGTGGCTGCCGGATTTTTCAATGTCCCCGGCACCAAAGTGGTCGTGCTTTATCCGGAAGGAAAGGTGAGTCCTTTGCAAGAGGCGCAGATGACAACTCTTGGAGGCAATATTTACCCGGTGAGAGTCCGAGGAAATTTTGACGACTGCCAGAGTTTGGTCAAATCCGTTTTCAATGACATCACATTCAGGCACACACATAATGTGACTTCAGCCAATTCCATCAACCTGCTGCGGTGGATTCCCCAGTCCTTCTATTATTTTTATGCTTGGGCTCAGTGGACAAGGGAAAACAACAATGCGCCGGACATTATAGTTCCGAGCGGGAATTACGGCAATGTCACTGCAGGAATGCTGGCGTGGAAGATGGGGCTTCCTGTACGCAGGTTTATAGTCGCCTCCAACGCAAATGATGTCATTCCCAAATTCCTCGCCACAGGCGTGTATAACCCGGGACCTTCAGTCCGTACCGTTGCAAATGCGATGGATGTGGGTGCCCCAAGCAATTATGAGAGGATGATGTACCTTTTCAGAAATGATTATGAGTCATTGAAGTCTATGGT
>JBJEBO010000336.1:0-2103 GCA_051870155.1 Candidatus Cryptobacteroides sp. | reverse complement strand
TCTCCGCTTCAAGTTGCGTCCAGCTGTTCGCGTGCTGGCTCAGTATTCAGTTGTCGGTATCACCTCGGTGGCGAACAGTTCCTCTATGTGCACTCGGAACGATCACGTTGGTGACCCGGAGCCTTTTAACGTCTTGCTCGGGACGATACAATGCTCATGTCCTAATGAGGACGTGTACACTATAATCTTTTTCCTTTAGCCCAACATCCGGCCAATGTCGGCTATTGTCAGTGAAAATCCGAACTTAAAATAGGCAAAAAAATAAGGCCACCATATCTGGTGACCCTAATCAAAAATAAAAGATCTCCAGCGCCACCCTCAAGGGAACCGGAGGTCTTGCTCTGCAATCACACGGACTCGCTGATTAATTTCGGATTATCAAGCCAGTCCAAGTTCCTCGTACCGGCCCTTCAGGAATTCTGCAACATCATCGATATCCCAACAGAAATCAAAAATGGAGTTATAGGAGCCTTATTCATAAAAACCGTTGGAATAATCTCGCACCATATAACCGGTGAATCGCTCCCCATAAGTGTTGTGGTACACATATTGGCCGTAGTGCCGGAAACCTTTGACTACCTGGTAGCCAATCTTATATGCCTTCCTTCTCAGCGTTCCTTCGCAGTGTGTCATAATGAAAATCCTCCTTGAATATCACTTTCGTTTTATTGTTGGAGGGGGCTTCAGAGACCGTACCTTGCCTTATATGTTGCCGTGCCGTGACACGCCAAACAAATCACGTCTATGTAGAATCCGAATTTGTTCTCATTATGCTGTGCTGCATTGTAGTGTTCTGTATTAGCACCGTGCAGTTGCCTTTGAGCTTCTGTAGAATATCGCATCAACAGTAGAGATTCAAGTTAAGGATAATAGTGTTTTAAATAATTCAAATTTGCAGTTGAAACGGAACGCTTTTTATTGACGTTTTGGCAGTCGGGTGATATAATACATACTGTATTATGCTGTTTTCGTTTTATGGAGGTTTTGAGGATGAACAGAAAGCCCTATTCTTCTGCCATCAAGAAGACTCCGTTTAAGTATCCCATCGCGAAGAAAATCGCCAAGCTGATGCTGGACGGTCTTGACCGGGAAGAAATCTACATCGAATGTTTTGATAATAACTATATTGAAATTGAGTCGCCGGACCGTCGGCGCGAAATTACCAATGTCGTCTACAGCCGCCTTGTCGCTCTCGATGAGTTCCTACTGTCCCAATTCAATAACGGTGACGTATCCACATCAAAATTCATTCTTGCCTACGCTATCGCCAAAACAGATACACTGTTTTACGACTTCATGATGGAAGTATATAGAGATGCCCTTCTCGGGGATAAGAACTATCTCTCCATAGATGACTTCGACCAATTCTTTGAAACGAAGAAGCAGACGGATCTGATCGTCTCGAAATGGGGTGACCACACGCTGCGCTGCCTGACAAAGGGCTACAGGAACATTCTGGTCGACTCCGGGCTTGGCGTCCGCAAGCGCAGGAATATCGTAGTGGAAAGGGTGATGATTCACCCTGCGGTAGAAAAACATATTGCAGAGATTGGTGACGGAGAGTTTCTGCAGGTCATGCTTGGGAGGTGAACACTGTGGCAGAAAGATCGTTGAATGAACGCTTCGTTGATCTGGAAGACCGGATGATCAGCGTGGCCTCCCTCACCCGGTATGGTACGGCGAATGATATGAAGTTCTATATCTTCGACTACGCTCCGAAGGACGAGCTGCTGGTTCGTCGGGAAGTGAGGAAACTGAAATCCCGGAATCCAGAGATCGTTGAATTCGACCTGTATGAGATGATGCTCGACATCATCGAAGAGGAAGGCTACCTCGAGGACATCCAGCGGATGGAATCTGAGTATGAGAAAGACTTGCTGCTACGAGAAGTTTTTCAACCGCTACTATCGGTGGAAGAAGACCAGAATAGCTTTCTGGACAAGTTTAAAGACACCGTGCCAGATGACGGCAAATCCATCGTTCTTATCACGGGTGTCGGTAAGGCCTTTCCGATTATCCGGAGCCACACCATTCTAAACAACCTGCAAAGCATTTTCAGAAGGACACCTGTCGTGATGATGTATCCGGGCCGATACGAAATAA
>JBJEBO010000335.1:0-2107 GCA_051870155.1 Candidatus Cryptobacteroides sp. | reverse complement strand
TCAAAGGTCTGGCGATGGAGCAATTGGAGAAGGACTGGATTGAATATCCGGTGCTGCATCTTGACCTCAATGGGATAACATACAACTCAGATGACGTGTTGGACCAAGTCCTCAACGACAAACTCTCCGACTGGGAGGCGGAATATGGTATTACTGCCACATCAACTGTTCCAGGTTTGAGATTTCAGAACATAATAGACGCAGCATACGAATCTACCGGACATAAAGTTGCCATCCTGATTGATGAATATGACAAACCGATAGTTGACAATCTTGTAAATCCGGAACTTGCTGACAAATTCAAGATGACCCTCCAGGGCTTCTACAGCGTTCTGAAGGCGAAGGACGGACAAATCAAATTCGGTTTCTTGACGGGAGTGTCGAAAATTGGTAAATTGAGCGTATTCAGTGCCCTTAACAATTTGAAGGACATATCGATGGTTAAGGAGTATGCCGACATCTGCGGAATATCTGAAAAAGAGTTGCACGACAACTTTGATGAAAGCGTAACAGAATTGGGTGAGGCAAATGATCTTACAAAAGATGATGGCTATCTCAAGTTAAAGGAAATGTATGATGGTTATCACTTTTCCCAAAACTCCATCGGTGTGTATAATCCGTTTAGCCTATTAAATGCTTTCAGCGACAGGGAATTTCAAGATTACTGGTTTGAAACCGGTACTCCGACGCTCCTGGTCAACGTGATGAAGAAGACCTCGTTCGACGTGACTACTTTATCTGATAATGTTGTGGTATCTGCGGATGATTTGAACGGTATGCAGGATATTATCAATAACCCAATACCTTTATTCTATCAGACAGGTTATCTGACAATCAAAGGTTACGATAAGGAATTTAAGGAATACACCCTCGGTTTTCCAAATGACGAGGTTAAAACCGGTTTTCTGAAGTTTATTTACTCCTATTATGTCCCCGCCAACCCGTCAGAAGGCAAAACGATGACTTCAAAAATGGCGCGAGCACTCAGAGGCGGTGACCCTTATTCGTTTATGAAGAATTTGGAGGCATTGTTTGCCAATACGACATATCAGATTCAGGGCGATGCAGAAAAGAATTTCCAGTATGCGATGTACATCATAATGGAGCTTCTCGGCGAATATGTCCAGGCGGAACGCAGCACCAGCAATGGCAGGATTGACCTTCTGCTTCAGACCAAAGACTACATCTACATAGTCGAACTGAAAATTGACAATACCGCAGACGCTGCCCTTCAGCAGATTGAGGACAAGGGCTATGCAAAGCCTTTCGTAAACGATTCCAGGAAACTCTTCAAGATAGGCGTAAGTTTCTCAACTGCCAACCGTCGCATTGAGGATTGGAAAGTCGCTGAGTGAATAGCTTCTTCCGTCAGTTTTCCCCGTTGTATGTAAAATGTTTTTGAGCTGAGATGATAGATTGAAGAAATGCGACGCCTCCATATTGGAAATCAGAAATCTATAAGGAACATAAACAAGGGGATTCTATGTGATAGTAGAAAAGATTTACAATGGACTATTGAACTAACTAACGATAATGCTGCTTTTAAAATGAAATCTTTTAAATGTGATGATGCCATAGAGGTACTCGGCGTTGTATTTAATGGTGTGAATGAAATGCTGGAGTACGCAAGGAAAAAAGAACCGAAGGATGGAGTATATGTGGGTGAGGACTCGGAGCGCTATCCCTGTTTCGACAGGTCAGACTATTTGTATGAGAACCGCAGATATACGAACCTTGTTTTTGCCACGACACGGGAGGAACTCGAACTGAAACTGCTAATATTGTCAGAGATGGATGTCCTGGGAGGCAATTACAAGAAACTTACCGGAGCCCTTCATCCGATGCTCTACTGGGCTGGTGACAAGTTTTACGATGTCTTGTTGACGGAAAATAATGAAATTGAGTAAGATATCATTCCCTGAAAATGTCGCAAAAAGTAGTTTATGCTATTATTATCGAAGAAATGACAATTTCCTCAGGGAGATTTCCAAGGCACTGCTAGAGCATAAGGGCAGAAATATCCAATCACCTCTGAATTGTTAGCAACAAAAATAATTGTATCTTTGTGAGTTGATAAATTTTGATACGTTATGTTGTACCCGATAGG
>JBJEBO010000334.1:0-9744 GCA_051870155.1 Candidatus Cryptobacteroides sp. | reverse complement strand
AAGACCAGGCACAGATCCTTGGATCATCTGAGCGACATCTGTGACGGTAGATGACTGGATTCTGTCCCTGCTCACTGATCCGACAGCTCCCGTAATGTCACTTTTCTTTTGCGAACCATAGCCGACAACTACCGTCTCTTCTATTGATTGCGAATCAATGTAGAGTCTGACATTGACAGTGTTGCTCTTTCCTGTCTCCTTTGCAAGGTCAACAGTCACTGTCTGATATCCAAGGATAGAGAATGTGAGTGTTTTGGTCTTGCTACCCACTTCAATGGTGTAAGCACCAAAGTCGTCCGTCATCGTGTAATTCGAAGAATTATCCGCGATACAGACTACTGCAGCAACAGGCAAATCCGTATCCGCATCTGTTACGATACCTTTGATTGTGCGAGATTCCTGTGCAGCCATTGGAATGCAGCAAAATAGTACGATTGCTGAAAATGCTGTTTTTATAAATCGGTTACGCATAGTGATATAATATGTTGTTTTGTTTCAGTTGTGCATTTGTGTTTGAACACATTTACCGCAAATGTATATTGAATTTAAGAAAAACGCAACCTTTTACCCGAAAAAATGGATTCTATTTCAAATTTTGTGAAATTTTTATCAAACTTTCGTCTATTTTACATAAAATATTGTTACATTTGTGCTCGAACACAAAAACAAAACAAGCTTATAATAATATGTCTAAAAAAATCTTTTTATTAGTTTCCCTTACCATTATTTCATTTGGTCTGAATGCCCAGAATGTTGAATGGCAGGATTTATTTAATGGTCAGAATCTGGATGGCTGGATTCAGAAAGGCGGTTGCGCATCATTTGAGGTCGTGGATGGCACAATTGTAGGAACGACTAAAGAAGGTACTCCCAACAGTTTTCTTTGCACTGAGAAAAACTACGGAAATTTCATCCTTGAATTTGAGTTCCTGGCTGATCCTGCCCTGAATTGCGGAGTACAGTTCCGTTCTAATTTCATAGACGGACTTGTCCGTGGATATCAGTATGAAATCGATCCAGATAGGACAAAATACGATGGGACTCCCGCAAACCTGGACAAAAACGGTAAAGAAATCGCCAAAGGAAAAGAGCCACGAAGCTGGACCGGTGGGGTCTATGAGGAGAAACTTAGAGGATGGATTGGAGATTTGACAACAAATCCGGAAGCAAGGTCTGCGTTCAAACCCGGAAAATGGAACAAAGCCCGGATTGAGGCTGTCGGTGACAGGATATGTACTTGGATCAATGGTGTGCAGGCCGTCAATCTTGTTGACTTTACGTCTCCAAACGGTTTCATAGCACTCCAGGTACACGCAGTTGACACAGAAAAGCCGCTTCAGATAAGATATCGCAATATCAGGATTGCCGATATGGGACTTAATGAAAATGAACCGGACATAGTCAATCCTTTCATAGCTGAGTGGTATGACAGCGAGAGCGGGAAATATGCAAAGGTTTTTATTGACAAGGAAACGAGAGGGTATAAAGCTATGTTGTTCAGTGAGAAATTCAAAAATGAAGAACCTCTTGCAACTATTTTCTGTTTCAAGAAAAGTGGAGAAAATGCATCATTTATGGCACCCGACCATTGGAAAGGAAGCATAAAGAACGGTGTGTTTACGATAACACACGACGGCAAACCGGTTTTCAAAGGCGAAAAGATGCACAGAGTGTCTCCGACTCTTGGAATGACAGCCCCGGAAGGTGCCGAAGTGCTATTCGATGGCAGCTCTCTTGAAAATTGGTATAAGCTTGACCCGAAAATATGGGTGGAAGGCTGTGGAGAAGCATCAGAAAGTGCCCGCCTGGCTCCTGGAGGCAGAATTGAACTCGTTCCAAGACCAAAGCTGAACGGTTCAATCATCACGAAAAAGAATTACAGCGATCTTTTCCTGCACGCTGAATTCCGGACACCGGAGGAAAAGCCACTGAATGGAGGCATATATTTTATGGGAAGATATGAACTGAACCTGAAAGATACCTTCGGTCAAGGGAAAGGAGCAAGCTGTGCATCATTCGGCAACATCGCTGCTCCTGTACACCCGGAACCGGCTTATAACTATGCTCTCCCGCCATTGGTATGGCAGACATTGGATGTGGAGTTCACTGCTCCACGCTTTGACGAGAACGGCAAGAAAATATCAAACGCGAAATTGACAGCAAGACTCAATGGAGAACTCATCTATGAGAATGCAGAAATTGAGAAACTGAAAGGCGCCGCCGGAAAATTGGGAGAAGCTGCGGAAGGACCTCTTTACCTTCAGGAGCACGGAACCGCTTATCAATTCAGGAATATTTGGATTATACCACTTAATAATAAATAGTTTATTATGAACTTACTACAGAAATTATCAATTGTCGCTATGGCTTCAATATGTTTTTCCGGATGTCATTCTTCCGAACCTCAGAGACCAAAGGTCTTAGGAGTTGCCCACGCAGCTTATTTTACTTCAGATTTTGAATCCACTTGCAGCCTGTTCCGTGATTTTCTCGGCTATGAGAATCCGATTACCGTTACACGCAACGATGGTTCCACCAATCTCACCATCTTTAAGATCAACGATAGGCAGTATGTTGAAATTTTCCCTGAAAGGGAGGCAGGAAGTGAAAGGATGTATCATTATGCAATCGAGACCGATGATGCCGAAGCGATGCGCCTCTATCTCAAATCAAAAGGAGTCAAAGTACCGGACCATACGCCTAAAGGTCGTACAGGAAATTACAATTATTTCGTCGAGGATCCCAATGGGGTAATTTGTGAAATCGTACAATATGCCGATGATGGAAAAGTTGCCGAATATTATGGCAAGGCAATGACAGATAAACGGGTATCCACAAGAATGAGCCACGTCGGTTTCCAGTGTCCTGACCTTGACAAGGCAATGGCATTCTATTGTGACATCTTGGGATTCAAGGAAGTCTGGAGAGGCGGTCCGGATCCCGCCAAAGTGAAGTGGGTGCATCTTAAGGCTCCGGATGGAGACCAGACGATAGAACTGATGCTTTATGACAAGGAGCCTGATCAGGCAAGAAAAGGTTCAATGAACCACATTTGCCTTGAAGTAGAAAAATTGGATGATGTCATTGCTATGGTTAGCACCCGGGAATATCCTGAGAAGAGTCGTCCTGTAAACGGTCCGAATCTCGGCATCAATCGCAAAAGACAAATAAATTACTATGACTGTGATGCTACACGCATCGAGATTATGGAGAGGGAAACAATTGACGGAGTACCTGCGCCTTCTTCCACTGGAACTCCAATGTATTACGGACATCCTGTAAATGAAAAATAAAAATCCAAGTTTAAATAGAGATATGAAAAAAGTACTGATTTCAATCATTTCCGTTGTTTTGATCCTGTCCTCATCATCTGTTGCTTTCGCACAGAACAAGAACAAGGATGGAAAAGACAAAGCTAAAACGGAGAAAGTAGAAAGGACTCCTGCCCAGATGGCCGAGTCAAGATTCAAAAAAATTCAGGCTGAATTGTCGCTTAATGAGCAACAAAGCGAAAAAGTACTTGCCTTGTTTATGAAGGAAGCGGAGAAAGCAGAGAAAGCGCAAGCCAATGGAGAAGAAAACAAACCAAAATTATCAGCAAAAAACAAGGAACTGACTGCAGAAATGAAGAAGATTCTTGATGACGGTCAGTTTGAGAAATGGATGGAATCAGGCGCCAAAAAGCCAGATTCAGGCAACAAAGGATCCGGAAAGAAAAAGTAATAGTTGTTTGTTGAAAATTCCATAATGCAAATGAGAAGAGGATGCCCAAAACCTGGTCATCCTCTTCTCGGTTTTACAATATTATGAACTGGATTGGTGAACTATTTCGTTTCCAAATCAATGGCCCAATAGGAGTTGGTATTGGCCGAGCTTGAGCCCTGACCATTTCTTGCACCAAACATTTTTATTCTGATCAGACGTGCCTTCACCCCTTTCGGAAATTCAAAGGTCTCATAATCATCTTTGCTGTTTCCTTTTCCAGGCTGTAACAACATACCCATAATGTGACCGTTTCCTAAATTATCTTTCTGCCATTGAGCACAATCTATCTTCTTCCACTCATATCCGTCATCAGACACTTCGAAGTCAAAATAATATTGTCTTCTGCTCTGTGTATTCCTGCAATATCCCAATGATATACTTTTAATTTCCACAGGAGACTCACCAAGATAGAATTGCACATAAGGAGTTCCAGGGGCGCTCCAGGAGGTCTTTGTGGAGCCATCAAGAATATTTGAAAGTTTTCCACCTCCCGTAGAAGAAGACACCGGCTCTTTTGAAACAAATTCATATTTTACAGTATATGTTGACGGAGTCTTTCCCTTGGCGCTCACAGTAAAAACAATCCCGTCACGATTCTCCTTCCTATCGATTTCAACACCTTTTGCAGCCTTTGCCTCCAACTTCGGCAGCGATTCATAATCCAAGGCAACAGGAACCGTGTATTCCAACACTGCCCTATCAAATCCTTCAATCGGTTTTCCATCCACCCTTAACTCGTCGATATATGCGAATGAATCCACAAATCCCTTTGATTCATTTATATATGAAGGGATAGAAGAGTCGTTTACCATTGCCACGGCCTTTTTCCCAAGCCTGTCCTCCAATTGACGAATGAACAAGCTCTTGACAGGCATTTTCTTGCCAATACTATATTCATAAGACTGAAAATTAGGCACATTGCCAGGGTCAACTGCATCCATTATATAAGGCATCCTGTCGTCTTCCGATGACTGCCCGAAAACATAGTTGGCCGCCAAATGATTCTGGCTTGAGATAAACTTGCCTTCGCAGTTGTAAAGGACGTAATTGGCTCCGGACCACCCGTGTGCAGTGCCATTATTCAATCTGTTCTGCACATAAATTCTACCTTTTACATTATCGAATAATCCTCCTGCAGACCATCTTAAGTGTGGCTCATTGGCATCAAATTGCCATTCAGTGCAGTCGTTATAGAACACATTCGGTCCCATCACGTGTCCCATTACTATAAATCCGTGTCTTGTAAATCTTGTATAGCATCTCTGATTCAGGACGAATGATCCGCCTGAATTTGTAAAGCTATAACGGCGTTCTCCGCCTACACCGCTGACAGGCTCCAGACAATTTACATCCTGCACGGTTACCCTGCTGCAACCTCCGGATACATTGACAGCGACATCTATATGATACGATGTTACTCTTCTGACCCAAACATCCTCCGCATTGCCAAATCTGACTCCAACCTGAGCGTGATATTCATCATCATAAAATTTATAATCTACTTCGAATGCCCTGGTCTCCACAGTGGAGGACGAGTCGAAAAGCGAAATCAACTGGATATTCTCCACTCCTGAATTGCGTACTGTCCTGTCCTTATTTATTTTTACTATAGGACAAACTCCATATTTCATATCCAAGGGATCCGCAACAGGTTCCTCAAGCACAATCTTATTCCCGTCAATTGCAGCTATCTTTCTTTCCTGAGCAATATTGCAATAAGCACTGTTGAGCTTTCCATTTTCCACCCACTGGTTTGCGGAATAAATGCCCGGGGCATCTGTAATGACATCCATCTTGATTGTTTGCGCCCAAGCCGCGCCCACGTTTCTGACGAGTCTTATAACATCCCCAGCCTTGAATAAAGATGCATCCTTCACATTGATTGTCTTGGAACCAACAGGGACATAACAGTCGATAATGTCTGTACGGATATCCGTTTCCTGAGCACTGCTACCGGAAATATCGAACAAGGCAGTATTCTTATCGTATGAATCGGATTTCCAAGTTGCAACAACTTTGGTGATTCCTTTTTCAGGTTTGGTTGATTGTGTGTAGTCAAACCAATTCGTAGGGCTTAAAGGCTCCGCAAAAGTCCTGATACTCCCGTGACCATCCCCCTCTCCTTTCACTACCACACCGGAATTGTGAATTTCAATGGGTCTGCTTATATAAAAAGTACCGGCTTTCAGAAGAAGCGCACCCCTGAAACCATTTTTATCCGGATTAGACCTTCCTATGAGATCGATGGCTTTCTGTATTCTTTGGGAGTCATCTGCATTCGGATCATTTGACGGCTCCAGAATTATTTTTACCGGTACATTCGGCAGCGCCGTTCCACTGTTCTTATATCCGGCGTATGAATAATCAAGAAGCGTATTTCCTTTGTAATCAGGTATATACTCCAATTTTCCAGCATTATCAATGAATGCCGGATATGGTTTTTCTATTGAATACTGAGATGTATCCCCTTTTATCGCCGTGAAAAAATATGTATCGTGATATACTGTGCCTTCCGATGTTGAAATAGTAAAAAATGCCCGGTAAGTTCCAGCCATTTCAGCTACAAACGATGATGATATTGTGAATGTCTCTGATTGTTTCAGCGAAATTGCATTTTCTCTATAAACCGTCTCTCCCTTGGGATTGACTACATACATACTTGCCTCCAAATTCTTATTTGCATGTAAGTGCCAATCCGGTGTTGTGGAACCGACAGCTACAATAGCCGGACGTCCAGGCATTAATGCAAGCCCTGGCTTGTCAGGAATGATCTCGATTGGGTTATATGTCTCATATTTCGGTCTCTCTGCAGCACCGGACACTTTTTCCTTACGGAAAATCATCAATTCATAGATTTCTATAGACTTGCTTGTAAGTTCCCCACAGACCATAAAATATCTTCCTTTCAATGGCTTGTCAAAAGAATGTATGAAAACCTTGTTGCCATTGGCATCGGGAAGCAGGTTCACATCCTGGGAATAAACTTCTGTCCAACCTTTTGGCGCAAAGTAAGTGTCCAATCCGCTTTTTCCTCCTTCCCTCGCGCCGGAGAGACTATCCCATTTTTTGCTGTCATCGGTACAAAATAATTTATATGTACCATCCTTCAGGAGAGTTTTCAATTTACCGATAGATGTACCCCAACCTATACCTATCGAGTTTACTTCCTCTGTTTTTCCCAGATCAACGGCAAGCCAGAATGTTTGTTTCCCTTTTGAGGTCGCCTGTGACTTATCCACGACAAAACCGCTGCCTGACGTGCCTGTCGAGGCTCCGTCAAAGGCTGCGGTTACATCGCATTTATCATCATAGGAACTGACTTTTATCTTGTCAATCGTTGAACCTAAGGCAAGATTAACGAGTACCTCCCGTTCTATTCTCACCCTATATACTTTGTCTCCGATTATCAATTTGTCCCCTTCGCATATATTCTCACATTCTACTCTGGGCATCCCGTCAGCAGAATATGCGCGGACATCCTCACCTTCAGGACGCGACTTGCGGAAAGCATTGAGGGTTGTATTATCAGACAAAACGATGTCATTGATTTCATTCGCCTTTTTGGAATCTTCCATTGCCTTTTTAAGTCTGGCAACAAATTCTTTGGTCTCTTCATAAGGCGGAGTGTCCAACTTGCCAGGTGCTCCGGCATCCTTGTTCACCCAAAGAAGTTCCACAGGAATATATCCCCTGTAAGGACTTTTTCGAATCTCATACATCAGTCTGTCAAGGTCCATCAGGATTGAAGTCTCTGCTCCGGCAGGCTTCTTCTTGATCTGGAAATTATTGGAATATGGAAGTACAAGCGCTATATCCCTATACCAATCATATTTCGTAGCATCCGTACTGAGAAAATCGCGGTAGAACCCGGTATCATTGATTATGCCGACATTGTCACGGTCAATCCATTTGAGCAACTGTATCACCTGATTGGCCGTTGCAATCATACAACCGTGATTTTGCACGCCGATACGAACTTGCGGATAATTTGCCTTTGCATAATCAGCCACCTCTTGTATATGGGGAACGATTCTTTCTCTTGCTATCTTTTCCCACCCTTCCCTGCGGATGTCTGCAGGAGGCGGACCAGGGAATATCCTTATTACAGGCGCTCCCATCTCTGCCGCAACCTTGATCCAAAACTTGATTCTCTCAACATCTGTCAATCTTCTGGCTTCATTCGGATCGGCAAAATTGTTCTGTATGCCGGTACCACTGATTTCCAATCCAAGTTCCTTGCAGGTATTTTTAATTTTGCGTGCATAGTCCATTATTTCCTTTTCAGGCTTGGTTGGCATAGCCGTGTTGCTATAACCAGGTATATAATAACAAGTCACATCCACTGCATCAAATCCAGCCTCAGCCGCCCATTTTATTGCATCGATAGTACTGAGCTGCGGCATTCCTGATGAATTGTTCATCCAGGCGTTTATATTGGAATTGAATGTGTACATATTAAGGCTGACTTTGTAGTCACCTGTATAATATTCTCCGGAATAATCCTTGTCAGTCCTGTCAAATGTAGGCAAAAGGCTGTTTCTTAAATAATCATATTCGGCATCATCATATTCCTTGGCGAATATGATTTCCGGCAGGATGTCTCCGTTATCTGCTATGAAACTGTATGCGCTCCAGTCAATATTGACGCAATTCTCCGCATTGATGAACTGATTGTAAGTTTCAGCATTTGGAACGTGTATTACCACATTCGTCACTCTTTCAAACCATAGTCCTTCTTTGCCTTCCGGTCTGATGGCCTGAGGAGGTGTGGTCAAATACAATTCTTTCAGATTGGTGCAATAGTAGAAGGTTCGTGGTTCCATCAATTTGAGAGACGGAAGCCTGACAGTTCTGAGCTGACCATTGCTTGAACCTTTTGCCTGTGAGAACGCCTGGACTCCAACTTCCTCAGCCTTCCTGAACTCTGCAGACTCAAGCGCTTCGCACATTGAAAAAGCCTTGGATCCAATGACTCTTGCATTGTCAATCCTAACATTTTTCAGACTTTTATGTCCTTCAAATGCATTTTTTGGAACCGTACTATTCACGAAGTCTGCATTGTTTTCCATTATGAGTTCTTCCAATGCAACCAATTGTGTTCTGATGAATCTGGCGTCATCACCATCAAGTTTTCCATCTTTGATTACCAATGTCCTCAATGATGACAAACTCCCCTTATAGTATTTGGGAAGAATTTGTTCAAGATTGCCACCCTTCAATTCTTTTGACGAAATTATGCATTCCGTTTCTGGCTTTGCTGGTGAAAAGGAGCAAAGTATCACTGCCACCGTCATCAATGCCACAGTAAAAAAAATGCGCTTAATTTGACTCATAACTATTATATTATTGATATAATTCACTACATTTGCAATAGAATGATTGTGTTTTTGTGTTCGAACACAAAGGTATGCATTTTTTTATTATTACAAAACAAAATGTTATTTTTGTTTTGTGAAGATTACTTATTAAGAGTTTAAGTTTCATCCAATGGTATATCAAGTAAAAATAAAGGACATCGCAGAGATGGCAGGCGTCTCCGTGGGTACTGTGGACAGGGTCCTGCACAATAGGGGACACGTCTCACCAGCACGCAGAAAGGCCGTTGAAGACGTTTTAGCAACAGTTGAATACAAACACAACTTGCATACATCCGCGGTATCTTTGAGGAAAGGATATAAAATGATCGTAACCATTCCCACTGCAGTTCCCGGGGAATTTTGGGACACGGTTTACAACGGCATAAACTATGCCTTGCAAGAATATGCCGACATAAAGATTGATTGCACCTTTATGTATTATAACCAGTTTGATATATACTCCTGTCGCACCGTCTTTGACAGGATATTGGAAATGGACGTGGATGCCGTGATAATCAACCCAACATTCAAATCAGAGACGACAAGACTATGTGCGGGACTTGACAAAAAAAACATCATATATTCCTTTGTTGATTCACTTCTGGAAGATGCACATCCCATA
>JBJEBO010000333.1:0-2118 GCA_051870155.1 Candidatus Cryptobacteroides sp. | reverse complement strand
GATTTGTCTGATTATTTGAAGGGATATTCCTATTTTGCCGACATTTCAACCAAAAACATTTATTACAGTAATTCTATAAATACTGTTTGCTGTTCTTACAATTATAGTGCAGAAGAAGTTGATTATTCCATCCTCGGTTTTGCTCCTATAACATCGGATTTATATTGATTCTTTCAAGCATCATATTTTAATCGAAAACATCAAAATAATCATTTGTTGTGATAGAATTCTGTGTCACTCAGGCATCTATTGTAAGATGATAATTCTTACCTGAACCTCGTATGGAATACTGTAATTAATTGATTTATAATAACAAATAACTATAATATGAAAAAAAGTGTAATTCTATCGCTCATTTTAGGCGCGATTTTTCTTCTTTCAAGTTGTGGTGCTCCGAAACAATTAAGCACGACTGATACTGGCAGTTTCCAATATGAATTGGAGGGAGTTTCCAACGGATCACAAGGCACATATCTTATAAAGGTATGGACCTATTCATCTACAAAAAGAGCCGATATTGAAGTCTGCAAAAAAAATGCAGTTCACGGTATTATCTTCAAGGGATATGCAGCAGGTAACAATGTGCGTCCTCAGGGACCTCTTGTAAAGGAACCTGGAGCGGAGGCTTTATATGCAGATTATTTCAACAATTTCTTTGCAAATGGTGGCGAATACAATAGATATGTCACCGTTACTTCCGGAACACAAGAAGTAGTGAAGGTCGGGAAACGATATAAGATTGGATTGGTTGTTTCTGTATCAAAGGATCAGCTTCGCAAGACACTGGAGGCGGCTGGAATAGTGAAAGCATTGGGCTATGGATTCTAAATTAATTCATTATGAAATATAAAATTATTGCTCTTGCGACTTTGATGTGTGTCGCAGTCGCTTGTGGAGTCCATAGTACGGTCTCATATTATGGACATAAGACTCAGATAATAAAATCTGAAATGGACGGTTCATATGTTTTGCGTGCCAATGGTTCAGGGCGCAATGCTGCCGTTGCTATGTCTGAGGCAAAGAAGACGGCTGTTTATGATGTCGTCTTTGAAGGCGCATCCTCCACGGTATCCACAGTAAGTGCCCTCAAGCCACTTGTTGTGGAAGTTAATGCGAAAGACCGTCATCAAGATTATTTCAATGCGTTTTTTGCCGATAAAGGTCCATATACGGAATTTGTATCGTACAAAGGCAAAAGACCTGGTTCTGGCAATTTTTCCAGAAATAAATCAGGCGTTCAGTGCCAGATCAATGTTACAGTTGATGTTGCTGGCTTAAAACAACGGTTAAAAGAAGATAACATCATTAAATAGAACGGATATGATAAGAAAAATTGCAATTACAATCATTTGTATAGCTGTTTCAGCAATTGCTATGATGGGACAGGCAAAGAAGCCTACGATAATGGTTGTCCCAAGTGACGCTTGGTGCAATGCAAACGGATTTGTCCAGGCTTATGATGACCTTGGTACGCCAAAGACATTGCCAGATTATAAGTCTGCCTTGTCTCATAATATGGATCTCAAGCTTGTAATAGCCAAATTGAATGAACTAATGGCAGACAGAGGCTTCCCTCTAAAAGATCTTGAGGCAACAATGTCAAGTTTGGAGAGATCTCAGGCGGAAGAAATGGTTCTGACAAGCAAAACATCAGGCTCACAGGTTTCAGAGAGTCTCCTTGATCGAGTCAGAAGAGTAGCAAAAGCAGATATCATAATTGAAATAGGGTGGGAAATAAAAACACAGGGCCCTAGAAATACTCTGACATACATAATGCGTGGATTGGATTCATACTCAAACAAACAGGTAGCCGGTTCTTCAGGAGCAAGTTCACCGTCCATCTCAGCAGATATAGCAATGCTTTTGGAAGAGGCTGTACTTTCTCGTATAGATGAATTCAATTCACGGCTCCAAGAACATTTTGAAGATATGTTTACTAACGGTCGTGAAGTCGCCCTTGATTTGAGAGTGTTTGACAATGGCTCCGGAATAGACTTCGAGAAGGAATATGGTGATTATGAACTATGTGAATTAATTGATGAATGGATGGATGCAAATACTGTTATGGGACGTTATAGTAAACTTGATGCAACGGAAACGCGTCTTTCATCCGAACAG
>JBJEBO010000332.1:0-2120 GCA_051870155.1 Candidatus Cryptobacteroides sp. | reverse complement strand
ATTTCCCAAAATCTTCCATCACTACGATTCCTGTCTTTACGTGATCCAGAATCTGCCCATAATAGAGCTCGCTGTCAATAATGTTTCGTTTTTCCTTTTCGAAAATTCCGCGGAGACGGTTGAGCGTACGATTGGTACGACGACCATAGAAACTGGTTTCGTCATATCGGAAGTTCGTTTCCCCATCTTCAAGAGCATCAATCATATAGGATACCTTGCGAAGGATTCGGACCGTAGAAATCACCGCAGTCAAAACCACGGCAACGACAAATACAAATATGATAACTATCCAATTCAAATGTTATATTTCTTCAATTTCGAATAGAGGGTCGGTCGGCTGATTTCCAAAGACTTCGCCACCATCGAAAGATTACCGTTGAATCGTTTGAGGGCAGCCCTGATTGCTTTTTCCTCGGCCATTTCGAGAGTGTCTTCACCATTTGGTTGGGCGTTATCAAGAGCAGATGGGACCTCGGCGAAAGAGATATCGCCAGGCTGGAGGACAGGTCCGTCTGACATTATTACAGCAGTTTCTATGCAATTCTGGAGTTCCCTGACATTTCCTGGCCACTGATGACTGAGAAGAAGGTCTGAGGCGGATGAGGATATGTCAGTGACAGCGCGGTGGTAGCGATCTGAATATTTCCTGAGAAACATTTGGGCGAGGGGCAGGATTTCATCTTTTCTTTCCCGCAAAGGCGGGATATGTATATGGACAGTATTTATCCTATAATACAAGTCTTCACGGAAAAGACCGTCACGTACCATTGAGGAAAGATCGCGATTGGTGGCGCAAACAAGGCGTATATCTATGGGAATGAGCGCATTGTCCCCAACCCTTGTAACGGCGCGGTTCTGAAGGACGCGCAGCAGTTTCGCCTGGAGATGGACGGGAATGTTGCCGACTTCGTCAAGAAAGAGGGTTCCGGACGAGGCCTGTTCAAATTTACCTTCACGATCGGTATAGGCATCGGTAAAAGAGCCTTTTTTATGTCCGAAAAGCTCGCTTTCGAAGAGCGTTTCAGTGACTGCGCCGAGATCGACGGCAACGAAAGGCTTTGAGGATCTGTCTGAAAGGCGGCATATTTCTTTTGCCATCACGTCTTTACCTGTACCATTTTCCCCTGTTATAAGGACAGATGCATCTGTGGGGGCAATCTTTGAGATTGTCTTGCGGATGCGGAGCATCTCTGAGCCTGTGCCCCAGAGGATTTCCTCTTGAGGCTCAACCTGAGGAGAGGCAGAGGCAGGACGTTCGCGGTGTGAACAGGCTGAAGAAAGGATATTTACAAGGCGGTCATTATCCCAAGGTTTCACTATGAAATCGAAAGCTCCCCTTTTCATTCCTTCCACGGCAAGTTGAACGTCGGCATAAGCGGTGAAAAGAACTACCTCGATGTCAGGGAAATACCTTTTAACCTCAGATAGCCAGAACAGACCTTCATTTCCCGTATTGATGTCAGATGTGAAATTCATATCAAGAAGGATGGCGTCCGGTTTGAAGTCCCCGATTCTGCTGACAAGTTCCTTCGGGGATGGAATTAATTCCACCTCCGCAAAATGTGCGCTGAGAAGTATCTTCAATGCCGACCTGATTCCGGCATTGTCATCCACCGCCAATATCCTTCCTTTCTTCTTGTTCATTTTCCGTCGTTTTTCTTCATTGTCCCTTATGCCAACTGTCATCCCTTTTCGCTGCTACCCCGTTTCCAAAGTCAACATTTCCAATCACCCCCAAACCTCCGCAAATATAGATTTTTTCCTGTCATAAACATAGGAATCTCCATAAAAAAATGGTAAACTTGCGGCGTTAAAAAACGAACAAAATGAACAAAACAAAAAGTAATCTGATTTATAGCGCATTTGCATTTTTCCTCATTCTATGCGCCCTCCCCTGCTGTACGCCAATTTCCGTGGGCTTCCAGCCAAAACCCGATGAAGAGGTTTCCCTTACATCCGAACAATTTTATGCCAATAGGGACGGACTGAACATCTATTGCCTGACCTACCGTCCTGAAAACTCGGCAGGAAAACTTCCGACCGTCATTTTGTCCCATAGCAATTCACTCACACACACTGCTATGGACGGCTATGCCCAAGATATTCCAACGAAAGGCTTC
>JBJEBO010000331.1:0-2120 GCA_051870155.1 Candidatus Cryptobacteroides sp. | reverse complement strand
GGGTCTCAACCTTTTCAATAGGGACAAAGGCGAATTTACAGGAGTGCATTTCATACCCGGAGATGTGCCGAGAATGCCTCGTGGAACTATCTGCTCCCATTTCTATGACAGCAAAAACGGCAGAATCTATATGGCCGGAGGCAAATGGTACGGATATTTCGACCTCAGGACAAGGGATTTCCACCGCTATGTGGAGAAATTTCCGGAAGGATATCCAAACAAGGACATCCTTGACAGTTATTATGCCCACAGTCCGGCAAAACAGATTGATATCCCGGTCAACTCCTGGAATCTCAGAATCCTGACCAAATCGGGGGACTGGATGATTGTAGCATCGGAAAATTCGGTGTTCAAGCATAATGTACTCACAGAAGAGGTGCAGGTGGTCGATAATCCCGAGGCAATCCTCGACGAATACAAGGGAGTTGGAAATGGTGGCAGGTTCAGCCTCGGAGGGGATTCCCTTTTTGTCCAAACGGAGAGGGGTTCAACGATATATATAAAGGGCGAGGACAGGACCATTGACATCTCACGCGAGGCTCCACGAACCCTTCCGTCCAGGCTCGGTTCCTGTATCGCCGAAGACCAGGATGGTTTCCTCTGGTATGGGACCACAGACAACGGACTTTGCAGGATTGACACCACCACAGGGGAAATCACTTCATTCCGCCACGAGGACGACCGCGAGAGTGGGAGCAAGGATGACAGTGGGAACGAGGATGAGCTTATGGAAGGCCTGCCGGGCAATGATATCAGGGACATTTTTGTCAATAACTATGGAAAAATCTGGGTGGGAACAGACAAAGGGCTTTGCTATTATGAACCTTCGGGCAAATTCGTTGTTGCCAAGGGAGTTGGAGATGTTTCGGTGAGAAGAATTTTAGAAGACGGAAGGGGCAGATTGTGGCTGTCATCGGACAATGGACTGATTTACTATGATCATTCCGATGAAATTACAACAACGTTCCACAGAAGCGATGGATTGAGAAATGAATCCTATTCTTCAGCCGCCGCCCTGCTTTCTGACGGAAGGATGGCATTCGGAGGGAATTACGGATTTGATATAATAGATCCGGAAGCTATGGTTTCAAATTCCTGTGTTACAGTGACATTGGACGGGTTCAAGACCGCAGGGGGACCGCAATTCCATAGCATTCCACAAAAAATAAGGCTCAAACACAGATACAACTCTTTCTCGGTGGATTTATCTTCAATTTTGGGCATAGGATTCAGGAAGCGATATTGCCTTGAGGGATTCGACCGGGATTGGAACTATTCCGATAATGAACGGGTGAACATCCGTTATACCAACATCCCGGGAGGCAAATATATCCTCCGCGCCGAGGTCCTCGACAAGTCCGGCCTATGGTATGGACGGGAAGTAACCATCGAGGTGGAACCGCCGGTTTGGCTGAGATGGTGGTTCATCCTTGCCGCTATCGTCCTTATAATCATTATCATTGCTATTATCTTCAAAATAAGGGAGAGAATGCTCATTATGGAAAACCTCAAGCTTTCCAAACTCGTGGATGAGAGAACGCAACAATTGACGCAGGAGATTGAGAGCAAGAATAAATTCTTTTCCATCCTTTCCCACGACCTGAGGAATCCAATTCATTCTTTGGACTTGCTTTCTTCCGGCCTTATGGATAATTGGAACAAAACCCGGGAGGATGACAAGGTCAAGAGGATGAATATGATAAATTCATCTGCACGAAGGACGAAGACCATTCTTGAAGATATTCTGAATTGGGCTGCGTCCGAGAGCGGTATCCTCCTGGCGCATAAACAACCACTTGTTCTGAAGGATGCCATTGACTCAGTTGTGGAGAGCATCGAAGGATTCAGCGCAGGGAAGAATGTAAGGATTCTGGTGGAGGTGGATCAGAAGATAAAGGTGTCGGCTGACCCGGATATGCTCTCGACGATTCTTCGCAACCTGTTGAGCAATGCCATAAAATATTCTTACAAAGACTCTTGCGTAAAGGTTTCTTCAATTGTAAGGGACGGGAAAGCCGTCGTGAGCATAACGGACTGTGGCATAGGGATGACAGAGGAAATCAAAGAGAAACTGTTCAGGATCGATGCAAAACTGTCAGTCAGAGGTACCGACGGGGAGA
>JBJEBO010000330.1:0-2124 GCA_051870155.1 Candidatus Cryptobacteroides sp. | reverse complement strand
CAGATAAAATTATCATTTGCGAAACTAAAACAATATAAAACAACGATTATCGAAGTGAACAATATAACTGAAAACAGCAAGACACAGATGCGGCGGGGCATTCTCGAATACAGCATCCTGCTGGTGCTGGACGCAGCGGACGAATATGCATCGTCTATTATCCAGAAACTCAGGGATGTGAATATCATAGTAGTGGAAGGAACCCTCTATCCTCTGCTGATCAGACTGAAGAATCTCGGGCTCCTTAGTTACAGATGGGAGGAGTCGCCTCAGGGACCTCCGAGGAAATATTATATGATTACCGAAAAGGGGCGTGAACAGTTGAAGGAACTTGACAATGCCTGGGAGGAAATGGTGCAGTCGGTAAATACCATAAAAGCTGGCAGATATAGCTTAGCTATCACTGAATAAAACTAACTTGATAATATCTATCGTATGAAAAAGACTGTACAGGTGAGCATCGGTGGTTACCCTTTCACCATTGAAACAGAAGCATTTGACAAGCTGAAAACATATCTTGAAGAGGTAAAAAACGCATATTCCGGAGATTCTGACGCAGATGAAATAATTAAAGAACTTGAGGAAAGGACGGCGGAATTGATTCTTGAGAAAGCAGGGAAAGGATGTGTGGTTGGAACAGAGGCAGTAGATTACGCAATCGGAAGGATTGGTCGTCCCGATGAGCTTGCAGAGGAAGAACAGAGCCAGAATGAAGGAAGGCAGGAGACTCCGAAAGACCCTAAGGTCAATATGAAGGATAGGAGGCTTTACAGGGATGTGGACAACAGGATACTCGGAGGCGTATGCAGCGGAATAGCGGCATATTTCGGAATGGATGTAGTTCTTATACGAATCATTTTCGTGCTGTTCTTCGCCCCGGGATTTCTATTTGAGAAATTTTTTGCGATTTCTGTCCTGGCATATATGCTTCTCTGGCTGATAATTCCAGCCGCCAAGACAGTAGAAGAGAAATGCAAAATGAGGGGAAAGCCACTCGGCTTGAGTGAGTTCAAGTCAAAAATACCTTCACAGAGCCAGGTCAAGGAATTCGGAAAGGAAGTACAGACCTCTCCGACCCTTAGCATCGTAGGGAAAGTATTGGGAATAATATGCGGAGTGCTGCTTGTTACCGCAGGCACAGCAGGACTTTTCGGATGCTGCGCAATGTGGTCTATGCCTGAAATAATGCAAGGACTTTTAGCCAAACACAGCCCATCGATAATGAGCAATATGGATGTGGCGATTATGTCGTTCCTCAATATGAGAACAACCTGGATATTTATTGCAACAATCGTGGGACTTATGTCGATTGGCTTCCTTTATGGCGGTACGATGTGCATCTTCAGATTCCAGGAACCAAAGTGGAAACCGGGACTCATCCTGTTCCTGCTCTGGATAATAGCAATCCTCGTATTCGCAGGATACGCATTCAAAATTCTCGCCCTTCCGGCGATTCTATTGACTGTCTGAAAATTATCTTTCCCATTCATCCGGATTCCATTCCGGACTCACATACTCCCCTTCCTTATCGATGACAAATGAAAGGTAAGTGATATTTATTCCCTGCTTCAGATACTGCGACTCATAGAAAGTCTGCACCTGAAGCAGGGCATCTATTGCATCAGAGCCGCACACCGAAGCCATATCGCTATTGTAAAGAGATTCCCGGTCTGCTCCGTAAATATCTGTTGCACAGGCAAGTATCTTTAGACCATTTTGTTCGGCACAAGCCTTTGAATATTCGTGAAGATAGCGGCTGTCCGTCTTAAGATGAACGATACCGCCTTTCTTGAGAAAATGTCTGTAGCGTTCGAGGAAAAGAGGACTTGTCAGACGCTTCTTTTCCCTGCCAATCTGCGGGTCGGCAAAGGTGATCCATATTTCTGACACCTCGTCAGGAGCAAACATTCCTTCGATGAACTCTATCCTTGTACGGAGGAATGCCACGTTAGGGAGATGGTTTTCGTGGGCGTAACGAGCTCCTTTCCAAAGTCTTGCACCCTTGATATCCACACCGATATAGTTACAGGATGGATTACGAAGAGCAAGATCAATCGTATATTCTCCCTTGCCACAGCCCAATTCCACGACGATGGGACGGTCTTCAGCGAACATATCACCGTT
>JBJEBO010000329.1:0-2128 GCA_051870155.1 Candidatus Cryptobacteroides sp. | reverse complement strand
CATATTATGCTTGCAACTATACCCGTGAGTGGATTCTTTCTGTCAATCAGGGTAATTCGTATGAAAGCATCGTTTCTGGCAACTATGCGTTCTCATCAGAGGAACTTCGCCAGATCAATTCCGATGAGGGACTTGAAGTGTCCTTCCCTTCAATCGACGGTGAAACATCCCGCCTTGTCGTAATCGGGTATAACGAGGAACTTACCCCGAATGTCATAGATCCTCGCAACGATCCTGAGTATGAGGACGGTCTCGCAGACTGCTCTACCAAGTTCCAGGACTGGGCGCCTCAGATTGATTCTCCTCTGTATGAGGAACTTGCTGGTGAATGGACCGCTACTGCAACTGTAGAATACAGCACTTATGAGAACAATATTCTCGTTACATACAGATATCCTTACAAGTCCAAGGTAATTCTTTCAAGGGGACTTGAATATCCTGAAACTCTTCCGGAGGAAATTTACCAGATTTATCTCAATCTCAACAGGGAGAATCCATATACAAGGGCAGAAATTACAGAGATGTATAATGACTTCAAGGCCAATGCTGAGATTTTTGAATCTGCTCGTATATTTGCGCAGAACAGGATTCTTGTTCAGGGATTCATTGATTATGACTACTACGACACCAGCCGTCTCGGTCTCAAGACCCCATATATGTTGTTCTATGACAAGAATTACACTTCGGTGGATGTCGCATCCTGCTTCTACGACTTCGGTCCTAAGTGGTATCTCCAGGTGGACGAGAACGGAAAGCTCACTTGTCCAACCAATGCGACATTTATGCAGCCTATGTCAAGCTGGAGTGGATATGTCTATTATCTCTGTGGTTACAACTCCGAAACTAACAGGGCATTCACAGTGGGTGATGAAGGTGATGACCTCGTATTCGATGTAGATCTTTCAGATGACCATAAGACAATAACCATTAAACATTTCGATTATGACGGTTATCCATATTATCCAAATGCTGTAGGTCTTTATGGCGCGTTGACCAATATGTCTTGCAAGATTCTGTCAGACATCGTCCTCACAAAGGGTTGGGATGGCGTTCCTGCTACTCCGGTTCCTGCCGGTGCTCCTGCAGAATTCTCTGTTGATGCTGTGAATATGGATGGTACTGCAACCCAGTTCCCTGAAAGACCGAATCTCAAGTCTATGACGAAGCTTCCTGACGAGGCTCCTGTGGTATATAAACAGGTTGAAGGCAAAGTTATACGCGAAGGAGATTTCCTTGAGGCAATCAAGCGTTATGGCGATGCAAAAAGACAGAATATAAGATAATTGTCAATTAATTTATTATGAAGAAACATATATCTAATTATATTTCAGTGCTCGCGACCGTTGCTATGACGGTCGCCTGCTCTGGCAACATTGACACGGGTGGGGAAGAGGATACCCCTGGTGAGATTACCTTGGAGCTCAAGACAGACCGCAATTATATCAAGGCAGACGGCAATGATGCCGTTACTCTCACCCTTTATTGCAATGGCACTGAGGTGAAGGAGTCTTTCGATGTATATTCAGGCACTTCAATGATTGAATTGAAGGACGGAAACAAATTCGTGACCGACAAAGTTGGTACTTATTCGCTTTGGGCATCCTACAAGGCCTCTCAGAGTGTAGCTGTTACCATCAATGCAATTGCCATCGATGTTCCTGCAACACCTCAGGACCCGAATCCTTCATCATATTCATTTGCAAAGAAGGTCCTAGTTACTGAATATACTGGTACGGGTTGCCAATATTGTCCTTATATGAAGCAGATGATTCATTCAACTTTGGAAGACAAAGCATTTGCTGAAAAAGTGGCTCTTGTTGAAATCCACACATTCAATGCAAATGACCCTGCATATTTCGCTGGTCCTATAGATGATTTTGTGAATGTTTCATCATATCCTACCGTATATATGGATTATGCGGTTATGTTTGATGACTACGATAATAAGAATCTATTCGTGTCAACCGTTAATTCAAGGTATGGGATACCTGCATCTGCCGGGATTGCAGTGAATTCTAAACTTGACGGTAATCAGGTTGTGCTCAAGGCTGTAGTGAAGGCTGCCGAGTCTGCTTCCTACCGAATCGGAGCGTGGATTCTCGAGGATGATATTTATGGCGTTCAGACT
>JBJEBO010000328.1:0-2134 GCA_051870155.1 Candidatus Cryptobacteroides sp. | reverse complement strand
TGGTGCCGAAATAGGTGTAAATCCAAACACCGTAATGAGGAGTTATGAGAAGCTCACCAACGACGGCATAATCTTCAATAAAAGAGGCATAGGCTATTTTATAAGCCAAGGTGCCCGCGAGAGAGTGCTTGAAAGCCAGAGGAAGGAATTCCTCGGCAATGAATGGCCTTCAATTCTTAAACGAATAGAATTGCTTCAATTAAATATTAACGAATTATTTCAAAAATAATTAAAATTTTTATTTATTGGCACACTATTTGGTTAATTCTTGTCCGGCTGCTGTGAAGCACAACATAAAACATAAATATTGATATTAAAAACGGTGCCCTGCGAAGGACATCGTTTTTTAATATCGGCAAAGCGAAGCCATTGTAGAGATCTCTCGACTTCGGGCGATGCCCTTCGCTCGAGATGACAGGAAACAATGACTACATTACCGTTTCCTGCGCATCATATTCTGAAGTCCACCTCCGGCGACCGCCTTCATCATCTTGCGCATTCCCTCGAACTGCTTCAAAAGGCGGTTTACTTCAGGCACTGAAGTTCCACTACCGTCAGCAATCCTCTTCCTGCGGCTTCCATTGATAATTTCCGGATGCTCTCTCTCATACGGGGTCATAGACATTATAATCGCCTCAATTCCCTTGAACGAGTCATTGTCCATATCCACATCCTTGAGCGCTTTACCCATTCCAGGAATCATAGAAGCGAGATCCTTGATGTTTCCCATCTTCTTGATCTGCTGGATTTGATCATAGAAGTCCGTAAGAGTGAACTGATCCTTGACGAGCTTTTTCTTGAGTTTGCGTGCCTGCTCCTCATCAAACTGCTCCTGCGCCTTCTCCACGAGGGTAACGACGTCTCCCATTCCGAGGATTCTGTCCGCAACACGTGCAGGATGGAACACGTCGAGGGCTTCCATCTTCTCTCCAGAGCTGACAAACTTGATCGGCTTGCCCACCATTGCCTTGATTGAAAGGGCGGCACCACCCCTGGTGTCACCGTCCATCTTGGTGAGTACGACTCCGTCAAAATCAAGCCTCTCATTGAAGACCTTGGCTGTTTCAACAGCATCCTGTCCGGTCATCGCATCCACAACGAAGAGGGTTTCAGTAGGATGTACGGCCTCTTTCAATGCGGAAATCTCATCCATCAGTTCCTGGTCCACAGCAAGACGTCCCGCTGTATCGACAATCACGACCTGATATGATTCCTTCTTTGCATAGGCGATGGCATTACAAGCGATCTTGACCGGATCCTTCTCCCCTTCCTCAGTATAGACAGTCACACCAATCTGCTCTCCAAGCACCTTCAACTGGTCAATCGCAGCCGGACGGAATGTGTCGCAGGCAGCAAGCAGGACTCTCATTCCCCTCTTGCTCTTGATGTTGAGAGCAAGTTTTCCTGAGAAAGTAGTCTTACCGGAACCGTTCAAACCGGCTACGAGCACAACTCCCGGCTGACCCTTGATGTTGATATCGGAAGATGAACTTCCCATCAATGCTGCAAGTTCGTCGTGGACGATCTTCACGATCATCTGCTGAGGCTTCACGGCAGTAAGGACATTCTGTCCGATTGCCTTCTGCTTTACATCGTCACAGAACTGCTTGGCTATCTTGTAACTGACATCGGCATCAAGAAGGGCTCTTCTGATGTCCTTGAGGGCTTCGGCGATATTGATTTCGGTAATCTTGCCTTCACCCTTGAGAATCTTGAACGAACGTTCAAGTTTTTCGGTCAAATTTTCAAACATATCTTATTTCGTTTAATTATCAAAATACTCGGTTCTCAGACGCGCTCCGTGCATATCGTCCGAATAAACGGCCGGGGCGAAATCCTTCAGATTGTATCTGCTCGACATCACCTGACCGTAGGCTCCGGTGCTCCTGATGGCCATCAGGTCTCCTCTCACACTAAGAGGCAGCAGCCTTCCTGCCCCCCATACATCGCTCGACTCACAAACCGGTCCTACAATGTCATATACCTGGGTATGAGGCAGATTCGGTCTGAGACGTGCCGAAAGATTCTCAATTTTGTGGTAGGCGCCATAGAGGGCTGGACGGATGAGGTCGTTCATTCCGGCATCAAGGATGAGGCAAGTTTTTGTCGCACCGTTCTTGACGATAAGGACGCG
>JBJEBO010000327.1:0-2137 GCA_051870155.1 Candidatus Cryptobacteroides sp. | reverse complement strand
GATTTCGGGAGCTACATAGAAATACATATTCCAATGGCAGACATAGATGTTGCTCCTGCTTCCCGGTTCAGGGGATTCAGTACGGACGATATCCTCATTCCTTGCCCCTCTTTCCTCGCCCTCGCGGACGGAGATGAAACGATAGCCGTCCGCAAGAGTTTTTCCAGATACAAAAGTGGCAGGGTCAAGATAGATTCCCCATTTCCTTTCGATTGAGGTGGATTTTTCCAAATACCAGTCCGGATTGGACTGTGCGGCTTCATCTCCGCCGTTGAATGCTCCGCTGATGAAAATCTCATCGCTGTCTTTTGTGGTGGAAGGCACGATGACTTCAAGAAGTATTTTTCCTTCCTTTATTTCAAATGCCGGCTGCTCGTGGTCAAAAATAATTTCCTTCTGGGTGCAGGCACCGACAAGAAGCAGAGGCAGCAGGACGAGCCATTTCAATATTTTCTTCATTTCAGTCTCGATTAAGTGTTGTACTATAAATAGTCAGGATTCTGTACCAATCCAGGGTTCACCTGAAGGGCAGATTCCGGAAGAGGGTACCATTCATATTTCCTGTCCCTCTTTGCTGGATAAGAATATGTGTCATCCTTTGCCCTGTCTCCGAAGAACCACCATACGCCTTGGGTGAATTTGTCAAAGCGTCTGAGGTCGGTACGGCGCCTTCTGCCTTCACAGAGGAATTCAATGCCCCATTCGTGAAGCATCCAGTCTTCATCGTATGCGGAGAAGCCGCGAGGAAGTTCGAGAGCATCGTCTGCTGATGCGAAATATCTTCCTTTCACCGCTTTCACCAGTTCTTTTGCCCCATTGACATCACCTGCCCTCAATTTGCATTCAGCCAACATATAATACACCTCTGCAAATCTTATTTCCACTTCATCTATGTCCTGGAAATCTATTCCGGCGCTCTCAGGGAAGATCGGATATTTGATAAGGCGGTATCCGGAGTTGGTCTCTCCCCAGCGAGGTGACATAACCGTCTCAAGATTCTTTCCAAGATTGAGGAAGGTTCCCACCTGATCAACATAGACAAGAGGCATATCCTGACGGTCAGCATCTGCCGCAAGTGTCTTGCTTCCATCCCAGGTCTTCTGCTCTCCGAGCAGGAAGATTCCTTCATAGGTGCCATCCGCTTTCGCGTGGAATGGTTTCTTTCTCGCATCTTTGTCGTTGAACCTCTCATATACGGCTCCCAACTTGTCATTGTAAGGGGCATCAAGGAAACAGGTCGCTCCTGTTGTGCCTCCGTTTGGAAGGATTTCCCCGCTGTTGTCATAAGACGGCGCTATACAGCAGCAGTTCCATCCGCTCTGGGTATAGGTTCCTCCCATATATTCCCAAATGTTGTATGCTACGAATGGCATATCCCTCATCCAGCCTGGGTTGAGGTTTGCAGCATCGTATGAAAATGCCATCACCACTTCCGGACATTCCGTGTTGTGGATTGAGTATATATCCCTCCAGTCTTTTGCTATACTGTATGAACCATATTTGCCATCCATCAGTTCTTCGCAGAGAGCCGCACATTCAGAGTAGCGGTTTTCTCCGATGAACACTTCAGCATTGAGAAGAAGTCGTGCCTTGATAATTCTGTTGGCAGCCTGATTCATCCTGTTAACAGCATTTACAGGCAGGGTCTCCCAGCAGGAGTCAAGTTCGTCCATTATGAAATTCCAAATCACCTTACATCCCTTGTCGAAATCAGGATCTGCACTTCCCGGGATTTCGGTGCTTTCTGATGTTGCTGTCACGTTGAGTGGAAGGGCGCCTCCCCACAACTCGAATACATTGTAGTAGGACCAGGCACGAAGGGTGCGGACCTCCGCCATATATGCATCAACTTTCTCTTGAGTCATTCCGAGATTTTCGGGGCTGATTCTTCCAAGGTCGTAAATCACATTGTTGCACAGGCCTATAGTGGTCCAAGCTGTCTCCCAAGCCTGTCTGACTATTGTGGATTCAGAATTCCAGGTTTGTGATGAGAGTACGAATTTGAGTCCTTCGTCCCATCCCCACATTCCTCCGTTCCAGGTTCTCCAGGCAATCTGGTCAGCAGAAAATTCCTGGAGATACCAGAAATACTCCATATAGCTGAACACCGCTTTGTAATAGATAGATGCCACAGCTC
>JBJEBO010000326.1:0-2146 GCA_051870155.1 Candidatus Cryptobacteroides sp. | reverse complement strand
AAAAGATTTTTACTTATTTTATCCTTCCTGTGGCAATCTGCGGCTTGGTTTATCTTATCGTGCAGAGCGTCATGGAACCTGTGAATTTCAACAATGCAACGGACGCCCGCAAAAAAGTAGCCATCGAGAGACTTAAGGACATCCGTACTCTTCAGGTAGCCTTCAAGAGTGAGACCGGACACTTTACTAGCTCACTCGATTCATTGAAGGATTTCTACAATAACGGCAAGATCAAAGTCGTTATGCAGATTGGATCTCAGGATGACTCCGTAGCTGTAGCCAACACTCAGGCTCTCAAGAAACGTAATCCTAAGATCACCCCGGCACAGATGTATGCTCTCTATGAGCAGGGGCAGAACCTCGTATTCAAGATTGAGAATGAGGTGTTCGTACGCGACACTCTTTTCAACAACCGTCCGGATTTCTGCATTGATTCAATCGCAATCATTCCGTTCTGCGGAGATTCAATCCTTATGGAGTCTGCCGTCAAGACCGTATCAGGTGTGAAGGTCCCTCTCTTCGAGGCTTCAATCCCATACAAGAAACTTCTCAAGGGACTTGACAACCAGCTCAGAATCAATCTCGATGCAGAGATGGAGGATATGGGTCGTTATCCAGGCCTGAAAGTAGGTAGCATCACTGCTCCTAACAACAACGCAGGTAACTGGGAGTAATGTCCATATCGGATTCCAAAACAAGACATATCGAAAGAATATCCGTTCAAGTGGGTTTGAATGGATATTCTTTCAAGGTTTATGGAGATGGTGGAACTGAGCTTTCCGGATGGAAGGATCTGTCCACTGTCTTTTCGGTTCCACAGCTTCAGAGGCGATATGCAGAGGCGGAGGTTTCTGTGTTTACACCTAAGGTAACCCTTGTTCCTATGGACTTCCATTCATTGGAAAACGAAAGGGAACTGCTTTCTTCTGTAGCCGAACTTGCTCCTGGAGACAGAGTAGCTTCTGTGGAACTTCCCTGGCTCGGGGCTGTGATGATTTATTCTCTGGATGTGGGGGAGAATCTGTCCGGTGCTGTGGCTTCAGGACTTCTGAAAAGCGATGGCTCCAAGGCTGATGTTTTTCCTGAAGCTTATTATATGCTAAGGGATGCCACAGTTCTTGATACCTATAATAAGATATTGTGTTCCTGGTGTGACGGGATCCTGTATCTTGTAATCGCACAGGGACGGACCCTGTTGTTGTATAATTCATATTCCGCACCTGATTTTACTTCTGCGGAGTATTTTATTTTCAATGCATTGAAGAAACTTCAACTCAATCCGGAAATGTCTTCTGTATATTTCAGGACTCCGCTTAGGCAGGAGGACGAGATGTCGCTCTACAGATATTTCCGATCGGTTGAGAGAATATAATTTATTACTATGAGGATTATTGGAGGAAAACTCAAAGGCAAGACACTGCTCCCGCCGGCCGGCTATCCGGCGAGGCCTACCACTGATTTCGCCAGGGAGGGACTCTTCAACGTCCTCGAAAATGAATATGAATTCGACGGTCTTGCCGTCCTCGACCTCTTTGGAGGTACGGGGGCGATTTCTTTTGAGTTCGCGTCCAGGGGGGCTGGAGACATCTATTGCGTGGAGATGAATCCTCGCAATGCAGCCTTCATAAAGTCGCAAGCTTCGAAGCTCGGGCTGTCAAACGTAAATGTAGTCAGGCACAATGTATTTGAATTTCTTGAAATTTGTGTCAAGAAGTTTGACATCGTGTTTGCCGACCCTCCATACGCAATAGAGGGGCTGGAATGCATTCCGGAAAAAGTTTTTTCAAAGGATATATTGAATCCAGGAGCGTATTTCATTTTGGAACATCCGGGGGATTTTGATTTCTCCGGATATCCATATTTCGTGAAGGAGAAAAAATATGGCAATGTCCATTTCTCCTTTTTCGAGAAACCGTGACTAAGTCATTTAAAATAAGTTGGTTATGAAACAAATTGCTCCAGTAGAACGGGAAAGCAGAATCCAACGTATCACCATTTGGGGTATGATTGTGAATCTGTTTCTCACGGTCGGTAAAATTATTGCCGGCATTGTGGGAAAAAGTGCTGCGATGGTTGCAGACGGCGTACATTCGCTGTCGGATCTCGCAAGTGACATAGTGGTGATAGTGTTTGTACATATCGCCTC
>JBJEBO010000325.1:0-2153 GCA_051870155.1 Candidatus Cryptobacteroides sp. | reverse complement strand
CAAATTCGGAATGTGCGTTCTCAAGTCCTTCCGCCCCGAGCACAGTCGGCGGAGGCTGGATGGTGTCACTTGCCGAAGAACTCAAGAGGGTTGAAGGCACTTCGCTTGAAATATCTTTCATCACAAAGTGGAACCAGGCGGAAGGCATCTTCCTGCAGGATGGGATTACCTATCGTCCCATAAATCCTTTCTATTCTTCTGGAGAACTGCTTTTCAGGCTTAAGAGGATATTGTGTCCGGTGTCTTTTGCGGAGAAGAAAATCATCTCGGAGATGCTCCGGATAATAGACGATGTAAAACCTGATGTTATCCATATACACGGAACAGAAAAATGCTACGGGCTTGTCTCTGAATTTGTAAGAGATATCCCCGTGGCGATTTCCATTCAGGGCTTCGCCTCAGCTTGTGCCGATGTTTTTTTCTGTGGAATCTCCGAAGAAACGGTGCGTAGGAATGAAAGTCTTGCAACCCGTCTCAAAAGGCAGTCGGTGATGCGGGAATACCGCCGTTTCGTCCGTCAGACTGAAAAAGAGAAAAATATATTGTCCAAAGCAAATTATATTTTCGGAAGGACCGACTGGGACAAGGAGATGACCGGAAAAATGAATCCCGACAGAAAGTATTTCAAAGTCAATGAATTGATGCGCAAGCCTTTCTATGAGACTGAATGGAAAGGACCGCAACATGGAGGAAAGACCGTCCTGGTGTCCACAGTCTCAAACGGATTATACAAGGGATTTGAGTCAGTCCTCCGCATTTCAGCCATTCTGAAATCCTCCGGACTGGATTTCGAATGGAAGATAATCGGTTATGATGCCTCATCGGAAATGGTCAAATTGGCTGAGTGTGAGACAGGTCTGAAATCCTCGGACTTCAATCTTGTATTTCTTGGAATAAAGACTGCCGATGCGATATCCAAAATCTTGGCACAGTCACATATCTATTGCCATACCAGCCACGTGGACAACAGTCCCAACAGCCTTTGCGAGGCTATGCTCGTCGGTATGCCTTGTGTGGCTTTTAAGGTGGGAGGCATATCATCCATCCTTGAAGATGGAACGGGAGTACTCATTCCGGACAAGGATGCTGAAGCCTTTGCAGGAGCAGTGATGGAGCTTGCTTCGAATCCGGATAGATGTGAGGCAATGGGGGAGAGGGCAAAAAATAAGGCTCTTGTCAGACATTCTCCCCAAAATGTCCTTAGGCAACTGTTGACCTCCTACACGGCACTTATGCAGGGTTTTCGTCACGGAGGTCCAATGACTAACAATGAAACAATAGGGCTATGAGCACATTCTATAAAATCATTTCGGCAATACGCAGGGCGCCTGAAAGGGCGGTATTCCTCTGTGTCCTAAAATTTTTCAAGGTCAGCCACGGTTCTTTCAAGATTGTCGGTAGGCCGTATCTGAATGTCCAGAAAGGGGGCCAAATGACGATAGGGGACAATTTCAAACTGAACAGCATCCCTGAGGGTAATGCAGTCGGAGGGAATTGCCGAAGCGTCATTTCAGTAGAGAGGGGAGCCGTACTTGAAATTGGGAACAATGTGGGGATAAGCAGCAGTACGATAGTGGCGAGATGTTCCATAAAGATTGGCGACAATGTGAAAATAGGCGGTGGAACATATATCCTCGATTCTGATTTCCATAGCTTGGATCCCGAAATCCGTGCCTCTGACCGTTTTACTGATGCTGCAACCGCCAAATCCGCCCCTGTCGAAATATGTGAAAACGCTTTTATCGGAGCCCGTTCAATGATTCTAAAAGGAGTTACCATCGGTCGTAATTCAATTATCGGGGCCGGCTCGGTTGTAGTCCGCTCCGTCCCCGATAATCAGGTATGGGCAGGGAATCCCGCCCGTTTTATCAAAAATTTGGAAATCTGACTTTATTTGCTCTCCGGCATAGGTGAGGCAAATCCTCTGGTAGCCTTGAGCAATCTGTCAGGATAGTTCGATATAATTGCTTCGACTTTCAGGTCAATCATTCTCTGGATGTCTTCAGGCTTGTCCACTGTCCACGGTACGAGTTTGATTCCTTTCTCTGCACATTTGCGGCAGAGTTCCTCGTCAACCATTGAAAAATGAGGGCTGAGCCAAGTAGGAGTGAAATTCAGCAGGGCCATATAGTCTTCAAATGCTCCATCCTTAT
>JBJEBO010000324.1:0-2155 GCA_051870155.1 Candidatus Cryptobacteroides sp. | reverse complement strand
ACGGCTCTTTTCATATCAAATATGATAAACTACAGGGCATACGGCTATGTGTGGAACAAGATGGTCAAACGCACTATCTATCTTGAGAACAAGATATATGTTCCCCCATTCCCAATGCACGAGGACATATATCTTATGTCCCAGCTGATACATTACAGCAAAAGTTTAGCCCACGTCAACAAGGCCCTATACCATTACAGATGTACGAATCCCGGTTCAATAACGGCAATGAACAAAATAAAGAGGCGCAAAGATTCTGTTATGAATATGTTGGACCTGTACGAACATTTCAGGGATAACATCAAGGGAAGTCCAGTTGAGCCAATGAAAGACACCATCCTGTTAAGGGCAGGTTGGTTTTCGCATCTGTACGGATTCGAACTCCTGTCAAAATGCAGTTATCTTGCCGACGACCTCAAAAAAGTCCCTATCAGTCTCAAGCACAGACTATTTCTTCCGTGTCAGATTGTTTTAAGAATGGAAGTGAATAAATTTAAATAATGTTTTCAAACCTGTCAGGAATGCGAACAACTATCCTGAGTTCGAACATTGACGGTTTGTTCCAAGCGTATGGAGGACGGAAAATAGTCTGACAGATGCGTGCGAAACGAGTCCATTTGTCAAAATCCCTTGCAGGAAGTTCCGTAGCATATCGGATGGTCCTGGATCTTTTGGCCATATGCTTGCCCCATCCCTGGCTCAAACGATCCTTGTCTGTGAACCTGTCCTCAAGACGTTTTTTGTCGAAATAGCCAAAATGCATCAAATACAAATCCTTGGCTATATGGAAATTATGCCCTTTAACCCGATGGAATCCACTTCCCCATCGGCAAGGCTTTGAAATTATTGAAGGTTTTGTGTATCTGGTACCGATTTGGGCGTAATGTCTCTGAGTCAGGAATGGAGCTACATCGTTGATGTCTCCCTCCTCTCCTAATTTTTGACCGAAATCAAGTCCAAGCCCACTGAGGCTCACACCAATCTTCTGTGTTGAAAGATATTCTCTGAGTGACTTGCCACATTTCGGATCTACTACGATGAATTCATCCGCATCAACCCCTATCACAAGGTCATAACCCTTTTCGAACAAGGCAGCGGCTCTTTCAGATAAAAAACTGAGACGACCTTTTTCCGCAGAAACAACGTGAGAGCCTATTTTTTCGTGAAGAAAAGCATTGGTACCCTCACAAAAAGGGTCTATTACCTGATCTGTACCATCGTAATAAATCCAAAGATTCTCTTTTCCGAGTTCCCTTCCGTAATATTCAACCCATTTGCGAAGATAGAAGGCGTCATTACGTACCATTGTCAATGCAGCAATCCGTTTCATATAATCAAAGCTTCTTTATATGATGTTATCAACTCATAGCATTTACTTACAAATATATATTAATATTTAGGAATCTTCAAAAAATTAGTAAAATTCACATATCACTTTACTGAGTCAACTTCCACCACGACAAGGACGGCATCGTTCAAAGGCGCCCCCGTTTCCATATAAATTAGACCAGATCCGGGTTTCTTGAGAGTAATCGACACCCCTTTACCGTCAGAATTTATGGTATAGTCATATATGCCTCTTTCCCTGTCAAACTCAAGTTCATCAATTCCAATGTCAAGAGGAGCAGACGGAGGATACCAATCACATTGTATGTCTATTGTATCTCCAGGCTTTCCCCGGATATATGTGCCTGGGGAGACTTTCATATAGAATTCTCCGAATTTGACATTTATCTCACATTCGTCATATATGTCAGACCTCCCTGCAAGGCTGCATTTTATCGTACAATCCCCTTCGCCGACTGCCGTGACGTTTCCATCTGAGGATGCTGTAGCTACAGATTTGTCTGAACTGCTCCATACAAGTTCGCCAGCTCCATCCGGATGCAAATATGCTTTCAAAAGAACGCTTTCCCCCTTATAGGTCAATTGCATTTCTCCGTATGACAATTTGAGGCTCTCCGGCTCCGGGACCAGGGCGTCTTTGTCCAGCCTCCATCCCTCACCCGACAGACCGTTTCCCCGTGGCGCAATAATGAAATGACTGCAAGTATTCCTCACGACATCGAAATTTTCCGGGCTGTCTCCAAGATATGCCCTATATATCAGATATTCATCCTCTTTGGTTGAGCATAATGAAGAACGATAGGAAACA
>JBJEBO010000323.1:0-9955 GCA_051870155.1 Candidatus Cryptobacteroides sp. | reverse complement strand
AAGAAGGGTTGAGACTCCACCAAGAGGTGCAAGGTTGCCACTGACGCTGATTCCTACAACGGCAAGAATCGGAACGAGAAGGGCGGCTGTTGCAGTATGGGAGATGAAGTTTGCCATTGCATAGCAAATCAATCCGGAACCTACTACCATAATAACTGGAGGCCAGGTATCAAATGGGATTGCCGCAATGAGAGTAGAAGCGAGTCCTGTCTCTTGAAGTGCGACACCGAGGGCGAAACCACCGGCAACCATCCAGAGGACGCTCCAACTGATTTCCTCGAGGTCACGTTTAGTGAGAACACCAGTAATTGCAAAGACTCCGACAGGGAGCATAGCTACCACATTCGAATTAACTCCGGTATATTTGTCGAGAACCCAAAGAAGCACCGTACAGATAAAGGTCACATAAACAACAATTGACCTCCAATCTTTCTTTACCTCACCTTCGATATTGAGTTCTATCGTCTTTGCTTTGAATGGGAACAATTTGAGAAGGATAACCCAGGCGATGAGGAGAAGAACTATAGTGAACGGAAGCATAAATGACATCCATTCACCGAAACCGATATTCAGATTGAGTCCGGCAGGATCATTCAAATATTTGAGCGCGATAGCATTAGGAGGGGTTCCAATAGGGGTTCCCATTCCTCCGATATTCGCAGCTATCGGAATTGCCATAGCAAGTGCAGTCTTACCTTTGCCGTCTGCCGGAAGAGATTTGAGGACAGGACCAAGAAATGTGAGCATCATAGCCGCAGTAGCGGTGTTGCTGAGGAACATTGAGAAAACACCTGTCACAAGGATGAAACCGAGAAGGACGAATTTCGGATTCTTGCCGAAAGGCTTGAGCATCACTCTGGCAAGGAAAACATCGAGACCGCTCTTGGAAGCCGCGATTGCAAGCACGAAACCTCCGATAAAGAGCATTATGATAGGGTCTGCAAAACAATGGAGCAGTGACTTGTAACTTGTAGTCTGACCGAGAATCTCGGGATCGATGCCATTTCTAAAGAATACAAGGCTGCTGTCCGATGTAGCGAAAAGTAGCAGAACTACGACCATCACTGAAGTAGTCCAGGCAGGAACCGCCTCAAAGAGCCACATCAGGGTGGCGAAAAGGAAGATGGCGAGAGTCCTCTTCTGGATGACGGTGAGACCTGCGATGCCTAATGTTTCAAGCGGAAGACACCAGATTACGAGAGCTGCTACGATGGCTATTCCAAGACGGATGAGCCTTGACACAGTCTTGTCATCTGTCCTGTGAGCCTTTTTCCATTCGTGGTATGACTCCACGAGCTGGTAACCAGGAAAAATTTTAAACATACTATAATTATTTTATTCGTTTTTCTTTCGTTCTTTACGGAATCATTCATAAATGAACCCATCCGCTTTCAAATCTCTTGAACGGACAAAGATAGTCTTTATTTATGAAAAACAAAAGGGGTGACCCAAATCGCTTCCAGTCACCCCATATACATTTCAGGAACCTGAAATTTAGATTATACCCTGTTCAAGCATTGCCTGTGCCACCTTCATAAAGCCGGCTACATTGGCGCCCTTGACATAGTTGACATATCCGTCAGGCTGGGTTCCATATTTCACACAAGCCTCGTGGATGTTTGCCATAATCTCGTGAAGTTTCTTGTCCACTTCCTCAGCGCTCCAGCTGATGTGCATAGCATTCTGTGTCATCTCAAGACCTGATGTTGCAACGCCACCTGCGTTGACAGCCTTTCCCGGAGCGAACATTATGCCCGCCTTCTGGAATGCGGCGATAGCCTCAGGAGTACAACCCATATTGGATACCTCAGTGCAGAGCCAGGTTCCGTTTGCAAGCAGTTCCTCAGCATCAGCTCCTGTGAGTTCATTCTGGAATGCGCAAGGCATTGCGATATCACACTTGATGCTCCAGGATTTCTTTCCAGGATAGAAAGTTGCTGAAGGGAATTTCTCAGCGAAAGGAGCTACGACGTCATTGTTGGAAGCACGAAGTTCAAGCATATAAGCGATTTTCTCCTCGTTCATTCCCTCAGGATCGTAAATTGCTCCGTCAGGACCTGAGATTGCAATCACCTTTGCACCAAGCTGAGTAGCCTTTGTAGCTGCTCCCCAAGCCACGTTACCGAAGCCAGAAAGCGCAACGGTCTTTCCTGCGATATCCTTGCCTTGGGTGTGGAGCATATGCTGTACGAAATATACTGCGCCGAATCCGGTTGCCTCAGGACGGAGGATTGAACCACCCCAAGTCATACCTTTTCCAGTGAGCACACCTGTGTTGTACTGCTGTGCAAGTTTCTTGTACATTCCATTGAGGAAGCCGATTTCACGTCCGCCAACTCCGATATCTCCTGCTGGAACATCCTGATCCGGACCGATAATTCTCCAAAGTTCAAGCATAAATGCCTGGCAGAAACGCATAATTTCTGCATCTGACTTGCCTTTCGGGTTGAAATCTGAACCACCTTTTCCACCTCCCATAGGAAGGGTAGTGAGGGCATTCTTGAAAGTCTGCTCAAATCCGAGGAATTTCAGTATAGAAGGGTTAACTGAAGGATGGAAACGAAGACCTCCCTTATATGGACCGATAGCTGAATTGAACTGAACACGGTAGCCGGTGTTTGTCTGGACCTGACCATTGTCGTCAACCCAAGTGACCTTGAACGTAAGCATTCTTTCAGGTTCAACGATACGCTCTACGATTTTAGCGTCCTCAAACTCCGGATGCTGGTTGTAAACGTCCTCTATTGACTCCAACACTTCCTGTACAGCCTGGAGATATTCTTTCTCATAAGGGTACTTGGCCCGGAGTCCGGCCATTATTTCTGATGTTTTCATATTAATGTGTTATTGTTTTATGATGGTTATTTAACTTCCCAAGTGGATCCGCTGCGGAGCAGGTCGTCCACGCAATGTATCTTGGATTTCTCTTTTACCTCAGCAATCTGATCCCTGACACCGTCATCATAGGTGACATCAGCGACGTTTCTGATAACTCCGAGGGCAACCGGATATTCCGGCCAACTCATATCGGCGAGCATCATATGAATGCCGACATTCTTGGAATGTGCATCGTGGACAAGAATGTCGTCCATAGTCACTCCATTCTCCCCTATCGTCACTACACGCAATCCCATTCCGTCAAGAACAAGACCTTTGTCCTTGTTCTTTCCGAAAATCATTTTCTCTCCGTGCCTGAGCACTATGGTACGATCTTCCTTTGTAGCCCTGTCTGCAATAGTTGAATGGGCTCCATTATTGAAAATAACGCAATTGGTGAGCATTTCCATAACAGAGCAACCATCGTGACGGGCAGCCTCTACCATAATTTCCTCATTGAGTTTGAGGTCGGTGTCAAGTCCTCTTGCGAAGAAGGTTCCCTTTGCTCCAAGCACGAGGCTTCCCGGATTGAAAGGATGTTCCACCGTTCCATAAGGAGAAGTCTTGGTAATGGCTCCGAATTTGGAGGTAGGAGAATACTGTCCTTTGGTAAGACCATAAATCCTGTTATTGAACAAGAGGATATTGATATCCACATTCCTTCTGATGGCGTGGATGAAATGGTTTCCTCCAATTGCAAGGGCATCACCATCGCCGCAAGCCTGCCACACTGTGAGGTCCGGATTGGCAACCTTTATTCCAGTGGAGACAGCGGTTGCACGGCCGTGGATGCTATGGAAACCGTAAGTATTCATATAATAAGGAAGTCTTGAAGAACAGCCGATACCCGATACGATGACATAGCGTTCTTTGTTGTAGCCGAGCACTTCAGTCACATCCGGCAATGCCCTCTGGAGTGCAGCGAGAACAGCGTGGTCACCGCAACCCGGACACCATCTGACTTCCTGGTCACTTTTGAATTCTTTGAATGTATATCTTGGCATATTGTTCTGTATTATTCTGTTTTACAAAGCCCAATCTATTGCAGATACCAATTCCTGCACAAGGAAAGGCTGTCCCTGTACTTTATTGAACTGGGCGAAATTGTATTTAGGCATCTTTGCTCTGAGGTAATTCGCAAACTGTCCACTATTGAGTTCGCATACGAGAATCTTTTCAAATCCCTCAAATATCTTAGCTGTGTTCTTAGGAAGCGGATTGATATAATCAAAATGTGCGAAACTTACCTCGCGTCCCTTCGCTCTCACCTCATTGACTGCAGAAAGGATGTGTCCGTATGTCCCACCCCATCCTACAACGAGAAGTTTACCACTGCGTGGACCGTCAACCTCAAGTTCAGGAATGAAATCGGCAATTCTCTGCACCTTCTCTTCGCGCTCCTTCACCATCTTGGCGTGGTTTGCAGGATCTGAAGATAAGACACCGTCGTGGTTTTTCTCCAATCCTCCGACACGATGTTCGAAGCCCTTCATTCCCGGAATAGCCCATCTTCTTGCAAGTGTATGAGGATCACGGGCGAATGGACGATATGGACCTTCAATCTGGTCTGCAAAAGGAGGTTTGATTTCAGGATAATCCTTCATCTGTGGTATGAGCCAAGGCTCGGAACCATTGCCAAGGAAACCTTCTGAGAGGAGGATGACAGGCGTCATATGCTCAAGGGCAATCTTTGCCGCAGAGAAAGCTGCATCAAAGCAATGTGCAGGAGAGTGTGCCGCAACAATTGCGATTGGACATTCTCCATTGCGACCGTAAAGGGCCTGGTTGAGGTCAGTCTGTTCTGTCTTGGTAGGTATTCCGGTAGATGGACCGGCCCTCTGGACATCGACTACAACCAGAGGAAGTTCTGTCATAACAGCAAGTCCGAGAGCCTCTGATTTGAGGGAAAGACCTGGACCTGAAGTCGTTGTCACAGCGAGATCTCCTGCAAATGCAGCACCGATTGCGGTACAGATACCTGCTATTTCATCCTCAGCCTGAACGGTCTTGACACCGAGATATTTGTGTATGGCGAGTTCCTCAAGAATAGCTGTAGCAGGGGTTATAGGATATGAACCGCAGAAGAGTTCCCTTCCAGATTTTTCGGAAGCTGCGAGAAGTCCCCAAGCAATTGCCTGGTTTCCAGTTATGTTTCGATAGAGTCCTTTCTTAAGTTTAGCCGGAGCAACGTGATAGGTATTGGCTATTGCCTGGATATTTGCGGCATAATTGTATCCGTCATCAAGAACCTTCTTATTAGGAGCTATGAGTTCAGGATGCTTCTTGCCAAACTTCTTTTCAAGATATCCATATATATATTCCACCGGACGGTCATAGATGAAGCACGCCATTCCGAGGGTGAACATATTCTTGCACTTTGCGACAGTTTTCGGATCGAGTCCGCTGTCCTTTAGACTTTCCGCAGTGAGGGAAGTAATAGGGGCGGCTACGATGTTGCGGTCTTCAATCCTAAGTTCCAGGATGGGGTCGTCGGTAAAACCTGCTCTTGAAAGTCCTTCTTCATTGAATGTGTCGGAATCCAAAATCACAGTAGCATTGCGTTTGAGCCATTTGGCATTTGCCTTGAGGGCCGCAGGATTCATAACGACAAGAAGGTCACAGAAGTCGCCCGGAGTGTTAACGCATCCCGATCCGATGTGGACCTGGAATCCGGAAACGCCGGAAACGGTTCCGTGCGGAGCACGTATTTCAGCAGGATAGTCAGGGAAAGTGGATAGTTCGTTTCCATAGACTGCCGACATATCGGCAAACAGGGAACCGGTAAGTTGCATACCGTCACCGGAATCTCCCGCGAAACGTATCACAACATCTTTAGCATCTATAACTTTATGTTGCATTGATATTATAATTTATAATTAAATGTCAATAAAATCATACAAATATACACAATAATTTATATATTCATAGATAATTCGTAATTATTTTAAAAATCTAAAAAGATTGAAGCCTGTAGAAAACGGAGGTATGCAAAACGGAGCCTGAAAATCTCCGTTTGAGATTGTCCGGCTCCGAATATTTTGTCTGTTGTTTATTAGATTTCTCGGCTCGCTATGCTCGCTCGAAATGACAGTTCTATTGTTCGAAATGGCAAGCGAATCGCTCGAAATTACTGCTGTTGGGCAGCCTGTGCCTTTGCCTGAAGTTCAGCCTGGAGGCTCTCGAGAGTACGATCCTCAGGAATATTGAGAGCTTTGCGAGCTTCCGGTGTAAGGTCGATGCTCTGTGAAGCGTCAAAATAAAGAAGGGATGCAGCGTCAAACACATAGATTACACCGTTAGCCTTGGCAAGGGTGTTGACAGCCTCCTGTGCTTTCTGCTGAATAGGAGCCATCAGATTGTTCTGAAGAGTCTGAAGGTCCATCTGGAATGCCTGTTCAAATTCCTGAATACTGTTCTGAATCTGTGAGAGTTCCTTCTGTTTGCTTTCAAGTACAGCTGGAGTCCATGTAGCCCTTTTCTGCTCAAACTGGGTATATTTATTCTGGAACTCATTCACCATATCCTGATAGGTTTCCTGTGCCTCCTTGCTTGCAGCCTCAATCTGGTCGCGAGCCGAAGCTGTCTCAGGCATAAGCTGAATCAATTCCTGAAAATTCACGTGGGCAAATTTCTGCTGTGCAGAAGCGGCTGTGCAGATAAGGACTGCAAAAGCCATTAACATAATCTTTTTCATATTCATATCGTTTTTAATTTTAATTTTCCTTACCAAGAATTGCGCATCGGCAATTTCCGTGCCCTGAATCATCAGAACTGCTGTCCGATGACGAAGTGGAACTGGCTACCACCGTTGACAGGATCATCGAATCCCCATCCCCAGTCAACTCCAAGCAATCCGATCATAGGCAGGAACACCCTCACGCCCACACCAGCGGAACGCTTGATCTTGAATGGGTTGAAATCCTTTATGTCAGACCAGCAGTTACCTCCCTCAAGGAAGAGAAGGGCAAAGATGGTCGATGACGGCTGAAGAATCACAGGATAACGGAGCTCAACGGTGAATTTGTCATATACATTTCCTGCGTATGCATAACCCTGCGAGCTATACGGTGCCTGTACGTATGGAGTAAGGGAATAGTTTTCATAACCCCTGAGTGATATTACTTCAGATCCGTATGTGTTATAACCGGACATTCCATCACCGCCGACGAGGAAACCCTCGAATGGAGAATAGCCCCAGTTGCGGTTGTAATATCCAAGGTAGCCGAACTGCGCCCTCGCCATCAGGACAAGGTCTCCCACAAGTTTGGTGTAAACAGCTCCTTTGAATGTCCACTTGTGATACTCGATCCACCTGTATCGGTCTTTTGATGTCTGGAGATTGTAGTTGATATCCCTCCAGTTATCAACCCTGGTAGGATTTCCATTCTCATCAAGCACTCCATAATTTTTCTTTCTCAAAAGGGAATAAGGTGGAGTCAACTGCATTGAGAATGTAAATTCCGAACCCTGACGAGGATAAATCTGCTGGTCGGTGGAATTTCTCGAAAGTGAAAGGGTATAACTCAAGTTGTGTGAGATACCTGTTTCAAAAAGGAAGTTGTACTGCCAATCCTGAAGTTTGTAGGTCTGCCAGCTGAGCTGGTTGTAAAGTGTAAAATATGTATCCGGCCATTTGAGCCTCGTTCCGATTCCGGCTGCGGCTCCATATACCTCCATATATTGGTCGTTATTCAAGATATTGAATGCAAGATAGGAGTTGGTCTGACGGGTATAATAGAGTGACAGACTCAATGATGTAGGCTTCTTGCCGAAAAGCCAAGGCTCCATAAAGCTTGCTGAGAGGCTGGTATAGTAAGTACCGTTAGTCTGGAATCTGATAGCAAGGTTCTGGGCATCTCCGAGAGGGACAGGACGCCAGGCTGACTTGTCGAAGAAGCGCCTTGTGGAGAAGTTGTTGAAACTCACTCCGACCGTTGCCACGAAAGTGTTTCCTCCCCAACCTCCGGAGAGCTCAAGCTGGCTGGACGGCTTCTCCGTCACATTATATATAAGATCGACAGTATTGTCTGCCTGATGAGGAATGATTGACCAACCTTTGGCCGGGTCCATAATCGATTCTGCGTCAAACTGTCCAAGAGTTGCGATTTCCCTGATGGAACGCTCGAAATCGGATTGGCTGAACAGATAGCCCGGACGGGTAAAGAGCTGACGTCTGACAACCCTCTCATTGGTGAGGTCGTTTCCGTTGATGATGATATTGTTGAGTCTTGCCGGCTTGCCTTCCACTATGCGCATCTCCACATCCACTGAATCTCCCTGGATGTTCATCTCCACAGGCTGAACCTGGAAGAAGAGGTATCCGTTGTCACGATAGAGTTTTGTGATGTCATATTCGTTCTGCTTTCCGCCACCGAAAAGCCTCTTCTCCATAGTGACCACATCATAAACATCTCCTTTGGTAATGGCAAGTATTTCATTGAGCATATCTGAAGAATAAACGGAGTTTCCCGTCCAGGTTATGTCCCTGAAATAATATTGCTTTCCTTCGTCGATTGTAAAGTCTATCTGAAGTCTGTTAGGCTCAATATAATACATCGTATCCTTTACAATCCTCGCGTCCCTGAATCCGGCCTCATTGAAGGCACTTACAAGTCCGCGTTTGTCGTTGTCATATTCATTTTCATCGAATTTCTTGGAATTGAAGAAGTTGAGAAGTCTGGCATCCTTGGTCTTCTTCATTGCGCGAACAAGTTTCGTTTCTTTCACGTGATCATTTCCGGTGAATGTTATCTTCTTTATTTTCACCTTGCTTCCCTTGTTGATAGCGAAATTCACACGAATCGCACCCTTGACTATTGTGTCCCTTTTGGTCTGGACATCCACCTCGGTGAGCAGGAATCCTTTTTCCTTATAATATCTTTTGATGATATCAGCCGATGTCTTTGACACATAGTCGGAAAAAGCATCTCCCCTTCTGATATTGAGCCTTTCCTGAAGATCCTTCTGCTCGCTGGTTTTCACGCCCGTGAAAGTAATTCTGGAAACCCTCGGACGTTCCTTGATGCATATTTTAAGGAAAACCGTATCCTTGGTCGGGGTGATGGAGTCCACTGCCACGGCAACATCCTCGAAATAACGCTGCATCCATAGCCTTTTGACAACTGATGAGATACCTTCGCCCGGAATGTCAACTTCCATTCCTTCGCGGATTCCGGAAAGATTGATGAGACGCTCTGCAGCAAAATATGTATTGCCCTCAACACTTACTCCGCCTACAATATATTTTTTGGGGTTGTTGTAGTCTATTATTATGTCATCCTCTTTCTGAGCAGCAAAAAGAGGCACAGCAAACGCGAAAAGCAAGAGCAACAAGACTGTTCGGCTTGAATTTATCATTATTCGTTTTATTATAAATGAAGATGCAAATATAGGCAATTATTTGACTTTTCCATAACGTCTGTCGCGTTTTGCGTATTCTTCCATAGCCTTACGGAATTCGTCTTTCCTGAAATCAGGCCAAAGAATATCATCGAAAAACAATTCGGAATAGGCGCTCTGCCAAAGCATATAATTGCTCAGGCGTTTCTCGCCTGACGTTCTTATTATAAGGTCCGGATCTGGAATACCATCCGTTACGAGATATTTACCAAAGACTTCCATATCAGGAACTTCCGGTTCCTTGCCGGAAGCAATGCAATCGGCAGCATATTTTGCCGCAGCCTGGAGGATGTCCCATTTACCACTGTAACTCAAGAAGATAACAAGGTTCAGGACCTCGTTTGACTTGGTTATTTCCATACACTCGTCTATCGTTGCCTTCAACGAGTCGGAAAGCCGCTCCCTATTACCGAGGACGATGAACCGGACACCATTTTTCATAAAAGTCGGTAGTTCCCTCTTCATACAATCAACCATCATCTCCATAAGAAATGACACCTCTTTTTCCGGACGGCCCCAATTTTCCTCCGAAAATGCGAAAAGTGAAAGCCATTTCACTCCGCATTCGACGGCCGCCTCCGTGCAGGCACGCACGCTCTCGACACCTTCGATATGCCCGTAATATCTTTCCTTGCCCCTTTCCGAGGCCCATCTTCCATTGCCATCCATAATAATGGAT
>JBJEBO010000322.1:0-2157 GCA_051870155.1 Candidatus Cryptobacteroides sp. | reverse complement strand
CGCTCGAACATACCTTTGAACAGTTTGAACACTTCCCTATAGAAGCCACTTGCGTGAGTCATCTGATGGTAGATTTCCTCTCCGTGCTCATTCAAGACAACATTCGTGAAATTGTCATATTCATCTATGAAAAGATACAATGGAATCTGGTTGGACTCAGACATATTCCTCAATATGCTCAGTCGCATCCTCGCATTTTTACATTCATAGAACTCATTTACCTGGTGTTCAGGATAATCCTGACGGTATGCATCCATAAAACTGTTCAACTGAATGTTACAATATGAGTTGAAATCATCCTTAAGTGTATTCAAGTCACCGCCAATACGTGAGAAATCCAGATACAAGACCTGATAACGGTTATGGTTGGGAGTCGGATGCTGTCCAATGTACAAGTCACCGAACAGACGCTCGAAATCATCTGCCGCATTCTTGTCATAATATAGGCGCATCATATTTATAAACAAGCTCTTGCCGAACCTGCGGGGACGGATAAATATCAATGTCCTTGGCTGTTGCTCAAGTGCCTCAATGTACATTGACTTGTCAACATAGTACAAGTTCTGCTCCCTGACCGACCTAAAATCGGACACTCCGTAAGGTATCTGTCGTATCTGTTCCATATTCGCCATTTTTACCAATGGCAAACTTACACAAAAACTTGCTATTTTGCGAGTAATGTCCATAAAATCTACTTCAAATATTGTATTTCGGTTAAAAAATTAGCAACTTTGTGAGTTGTGTTAATACGCATTAAAGCAAATGCTTAAGAATAAAAACAGATTCATCGGGAGGTTCAGAGCATTCCTTTTCGATTCATTTGCAGGAAAACTTACATTCTTCATTTTCCTGTTAATGATTGCATTATTCTCCGTCAAAACAACATTTGACTACCGTTATGGCTCAAAGAAAGTCCTCGAAATGGAGAACCGGGAATTCGCAAACCGACTTTCCAGATCACTTCTTGTGATGAGGGACTCCATCAACAACACGGAACTAGCTCTCTCCGCCACCCTCGACAAGGTTTACAACAACTTCGATGATGATTCACATTTTCCACAAGCCACTGAATCCCTTCTTTCCCTAAGCGGAAACACATACGGCAGCGCCATCGCCCTGGAACACGGCAAGCACAGGGGCAATTATATGATTTACAGCTCCAAAAATGACGATGGAGAAATCGAGACAAAGACCATTCATTCCTACGACTACAGAAACTGTGATTGGTACTATGATGTAAAACAATCATTGAAACCGGTCTGGGGTGACCCATATTATGACAAGTCATTGTCAGATAAATATCTCTGCACATATTCATACCCACTTTTCAACCCTGATGGAGAATTCGCAGGCGTATTCACAGCAGACATCACCCTTAATGACTACGAAAAACTTCTTGAAAGCCTCCGTCCATACGACAACGATCTCTGCTATATCGAACTTATCGGGAAAAATGGCAGCTATATCGCCTCCCCAACGGTACCGAACGACACAATCATAGATATAAGGTCCTGCGGGAAATACACCCAGGAGGCTCTTGGATACATCCTTAACAATCACGACGGAACTCAGATTTCTGAGGTGTACGGAGAGAAATGCCTAATTGTCCATACCCTTGTGGATGAGCCCATCGGATGGCGCCTAATCCTGGTCTGCCCGATGGATGTGATAATGGCTGATATGAAAAAAGTCATCATTCTGATGTGGGTCAGCAACATCATATTCCTTATTATTCTGCTTATAGTGATCTATGTCGTAGTCCACAACGTGCTAAAGCCTATCACGACTTTGTCGGAATCGGCACAGGAAATAGCAAAGGACTTGAACAGACAGGTTCCCGCAATGAGAAGTGTGACAGAAATAATGAGGCTGAGAAATTCTATGGAATCGATGAGAAAATCCCTTTGCGGATATATCGATGAAGTCCGGCAGATGACGACGGAGAACGAGAGAATCGAGAATGAGTTGAAAATCGCAAGGGAAATCCAAACCTCTATTCTTCCGGACCCGCATCCATCATTCGTGAATCACGAAGAATTTACGCTTGGGGCATATATCAGACCGGCAAAGGAGGTGGGAGGTGATTTTTACGACTATATCCTAAGGGAGCACAAATTGTTTTTCCTCATTGGCGACGCAAGTGGAAAGGGAGTTCCG
>JBJEBO010000321.1:0-2173 GCA_051870155.1 Candidatus Cryptobacteroides sp. | reverse complement strand
TGACACTCCCGGTGGAAATAAATGCGAGCAGCAGAGCTGTTTCCTGGCTTTCATCTGCAGGAATCACTGATTCAAGGACAGAACCGATGGCAATCGACGCCCTCAAATGGGCAGCATATACATACGTCATCGCAGCAATAGGTTCGCTCGCCACTCTATTATATTATATAGGTATAGCACGACGCGACTGACAACACATCAATGTCATCCCGACCGAACGAAGTGAGTGTAGGAAACTAAATTAGAACAACGTCGGATGGCACCCATCCAATTCCGACAGAATCTTTTCCATAATGGCCTCCCGATAAAGGGAGGCTTTTGCGTGTACACCGAATCGACGGCAATACTCATCAATTGCCGCCATTTCCTTGTCATTGAAATATATGACCTGCCTATTCTTGCGTAGCAGGGACTCCTTTTGCTTCTTTAGGTATTCCGGGTCCACTCCTGCGGGCTTTTTCTTTTTGGTTCTCACTTTTTAGAAGAGATTTTGTGCCACAGTCAGATAACTGCTCTATACATATCTGTCAAATATAGCAATTAATTTGGAGTAAAAACTTAAAAAATAAAAAAAAGTTCATATCTTTGCACTCCGATATGAAAAACACAATCAACATATCTTCTTTTGTCCGACTTTAGGAGGGTAACGGTTTCTGGTTCCCCTCACAATTTCATTTCGTCTGTACGGAAACAATAATTGCAATTGCAATGGACAATCTCGGTTTGTCTTGCCATTAGGTTTTTCGCGTATCCATACAGGCACATCCAAACAAAAGGACATCATCAAGAACTTAATTTACAGACATTTGGAAATGGAAATCGACGTTGTCATCGCGGACAGCAGACATTCGGTTTTCGCAGAGGAAATCTGCGAAGAGATGTTCATATCCGCAAGAGAGAGAGGCACGGGTATCGCACGAAGGACACCCGAGTATATTGTTGAAAAGATGAACGCAGGAAAGGCTGTGATAGCCGTCACGGAAGACGGGAAATTTGCCGGTTTTTCCTATATCGAGACCTGGGGAGGCAAGCAGTATGTAGCCAATTCCGGACTTATAGTGGCCCATCCATACAGGGGGCTTGGACTGGCTAAACGCATAAAAGAGAGGATTTTCCAACTTTCACAGGAGTTGTTCCCGGACGCAAAAATATTCAGCATTACGACAGGTGCGGCTGTTATGAAAATGAATTATGAGCTCGGTTTCCGACCTGTACCGTTCTCTGCCCTCACTGATGATCCTGAGTTTTGGAAAGGATGTCAGGGATGCAGGAATTATCCCATCCTCGAGAGTAATAATTTCAAGATGTGCATCTGTACCGGTCTTCTCTATGACCCGTCAGAACATATCAAAGTCAAAAATCCAGTAAGTATAAATGATTAAATAATAAATACGATGAACAACAAAGTAGTGCTTGCCTTCAGCGGCGGACTGGACACTTCGTTTTGTGTCCCTTATCTTAAGAATGAGAAAGGACTTGAGGTCCACACAGTTATGGTAAATACAGGAGGATTCTCCGAAGAAGAGGCGGAAGCCATTGGTAAGAAAGCCCTTACCCTGGGAGCTGCGTCTCATAAGACAATCGATGCAGTTGACACATATTATAACAAAGGACTCAAGTATCTTATTTATGGCAATGTACTGAAAAATGCCACCTATCCGCTTTCAGTAAGTTCAGAAAGGGTGTTCCAGGCACTTGCCGTCCTGGATTATGTCAAAGAGATTGGCGCCGATTATGTGGCACACGGAAGTACAGGTGCAGGAAACGACCAGGTACGTTTTGACATAGTATTCGAAATTCTCGCTCCACGGGTAAAAATTATAGCCCCGATCAGGGAATTGGGAAGCACCCGTCAGGAAGAGATTGACTATCTCCAGAAACACGGCTTCGACTATTCGTGGGAGAAGGCCAAATATTCAATCAATCAGGGACTTTGGGGAACAAGCATCGGCGGTGTTGAGACCCTTTCATCCGACGGTTGGCTTCCGGAGGAGGCTTATCCTACCAAAGTTACGAAGAGCGGAACCGAGCATATCAAAATCGGCTTCAAACACGGTGAGCCTGTGTCATTCAACGGCGTTGAAATGAGTCCTGTGGATGTTATCAGGGCAGTACGCGATGCGGCGGCTCCTTTTGGAATCGGAAGGGACATCCACATCGGTGACACCATCAT
>JBJEBO010000320.1:0-2180 GCA_051870155.1 Candidatus Cryptobacteroides sp. | reverse complement strand
CTTCACACTCTTACAGGCCTACACAGAAACTTGCTGAGAGTTCACAAACCGGTCCTGCCACCGTAATCATTTCAGGTGTCGGTCTTGGTATGCTTTCAACAGCCATTCCTGTCATCACCATCGCAGTTGCAATCCTCCTCGCTTATCTCTGCGCAAATGGATTCGACCTTTCATTCTCCGCCCAGAGCCTCAGTCTCGGACTTTATGGAATCGGTATAGCCGCTGTCGGAATGCTTTCCACCCTCGGTATCACCCTTGCAACTGACGCATACGGCCCTATCGCCGACAATGCCGGTGGAAACGCACAGATGAGCGAACTCGATCCTGAGGTACGCAAACGTACAGACGTTCTTGATGCCCTCGGAAATACAACAGCAGCAACAGGTAAAGGATTTGCAATCGGTTCCGCAGCCCTTACAGGACTTGCTCTCCTCGCTTCATATATTGAAGAAATCAAGATTGGTCTTGAACATATCGGGAAACAGATAGTATCCGTGAGCGGAGATGTTATCAATGCAGCCCAAGCAACTATTCCGGACATTATGGCTTATTATCACGTGGATCTTATGAACCCGACTGTGCTTGTCGGAGTGTTCATCGGAGCTATGATGTCATTCCTTTTCTGTGGTCTTACAATGAATGCCGTAGGTCGTGCAGCCCAGAAGATGGTTGAGGAAGTGCGCCGTCAGTTCCGTGAGATTAAGGGTATCCTCACAAAACAGGCAACTCCGGATTATGCTCGTTGTGTGGAGATTTCCACTAAGGGAGCACAGAGGGAGATGCTTCTTCCTTCGTTGGTTGCGATTATAGTCCCTGTCGTTGTGGGGCTCGTGCTTGGAGTTGCAGGTGTGATGGGGCTTCTTATCGGAGGTCTGGGCAGCGGATTTGTGCTTGCTATTTTTATGGCAAATTCAGGCGGTGCCTGGGACAATGCAAAGAAATATGTCGAAGAGGGTAACCTTGGAGGTAAGAATTCCGAGTGTCACAAAGCTACAGTCGTTGGTGATACTGTTGGTGACCCATTCAAAGATACGTCAGGACCGTCACTCAACATCCTCATCAAGCTTATGAGTATGGTTTCCATTGTTATGGCGGGACTTACGGTATGGATTCACTGATGTGAATCCATACCGTGAATGTTAAGTGAGTGTTCCAGACCCTTCCCGTGTCAAACACAGGCCTCGTGAAATTCATCTGGACGCAGAGATGCCCTCTCAGGTGCGTAGAATGAGGATTGGGGTGCCCGGTGCGGTCAAATTGCCTTCATCTGGACCGGCATTTCCGAAAAATGTGCCTCTGAAGACCTTAAAACAGGGGTGGCGGTTCCCGGTGAATTTCACGAGGAAATACAACCAAAAGAAGAATTACTTTACATCAATAAGTTTGTGCGTCTGAAGAGACAAAGACCAGAGCGGATTTTTCAGAATATAATCCAAAGTCCGCTGTAGAAACTCTTTATTTTTGATATCATCCTTTGTATCAAGAGGTTGAAGACGATGTTCGCGAGAAGGGATCCGCTCCCAGCAGCTGATATCCTGTCCCCAATATACAACCTTCAATTCATCAATATGCACCAACTTTACTGGAGCGGATTTGGGCGAGCAGGTTATCCAGTCCACGCGGCAGTCACGGGGCAGGGCTTTTGAGCCGTTTGTTTCCAGCTGAATAAAGAAACCTGCTTCGTGAAGTATTCTGCACAAGCTTGAAGTCAACTGGAGACTTGGTTCTCCACCTGTAATCACTATATGACGAGCGGGAAATCCATTCACAGTTCCGACAATTTCATCCTCACTCATATCTGTGAAAAAACTGTGATCGGTATCACAGAAAGGGCATTTCAGATTGCAACCTGAAAATCGAAGGAATACGGCAGGAGTACCGGTGAAGCGTCCCTCCCCCTGTATCGAATAAAAGATATCGTTAACTTTCATCTTGATAAACGCAACGGAATCAGTCTATTTCATAGATTGCAAGATTACCGAAACTTTCCTGGACTTCCACTCTGTAGCAGTTCTCAACCTGATCGCAGACCCATTTGGCAATGTTTTCTGCGGTCGGATTGAATGGAAGAAGTTCATTAAGATTTCCGTGGTCAAGATAACCGTGTACCCGGCGTTTAACCTCAGGTACGCGTCCAGAAATCCGCATTGTCGAATGAAAAGTGTTAGATAGTTTTGCCT
>JBJEBO010000319.1:0-2187 GCA_051870155.1 Candidatus Cryptobacteroides sp. | reverse complement strand
TGAAAGGGCAGCGGAGCGTCCTGCAAGATAGCCGGTGGAAAAGGCCGTTTGCATATTGTATCCGCCCGTATCTGCGTCAAGATCAAGAATTTCCCCCGCAAAATAAAGCCCTTCTATAAGACGGGACTCCATAGTCTTGGCCTTGATCTCTTCAGCTACGACTCCTCCAGCCGTAATCACGCATCTTTCATAGCCCACATATCCCTCAATGTCGAATTTCCAATCTTTCAGCCTTGATGCAAGATTTTCGTGTCCAAGCCCAGGGCTGGTTTTTAGGAATGCCGGAATCAATGCTGCTGGCAAAAGTTTGCCCAAAAGGACTCTGAGGCGCTCTTTCCCGTTCTTGTTACGGCTTCTCGGATCTTTACATACCTCATTCCAGAGGCTGGAAATCCTTTTTGAGAGATCCTCCATCTCCACAGCCGGTTTGATGTCGATGCTGCAAGACGCCTTTGAACCGTTTATTATGGCGTTGACACATTTTCTGCTTACCTTAAAGCCGATAGGACCTTCTATTCCTCCGTCTGTGAAATCAAGGTCTCCAAACTCTTCATCAGCGAGATTCCCGTCGGTATATAGCCTCAGGGTCACGTTCTTAAGTTGGATTCCGCAAAGGAGCGAACCGAGTTCAGATAGGGGAGTGCTGCGGTCTATATGTCCTTTGCCTGATGACATTTTATAGCCTTTCGGAACGATTGCCGTGAGTGAAGGAAAACAGTTACGGACAGTATGCCCCATCTCTTTGGCCCAATTGTAACCGTCTCCGGTAGATCCGGTTGCAGGGTAGGAAAGTCCACCGGTAGCTATAATGAGCCTCCTGCAATTGTAAACAGTCCCGTCAGAGCAATTGATTGTAAAGCCTGTTTTGTCAATAGAGCAAACCTCCTTTCCGCAAAGGATTTGCGCTCCTGCCTTTCTTGCTGCCGCGCTCAAGGCATCCACAATGTCTGCAGAGCGATGTGATTCCGGGAAGGCCCTGTCACCGCGCTCGACTACGCAATTCACTCCGTTTTCCTCGATTGTCCTTATTGCATCATCAGGTGTAAATCCATAGAAGGCATTTTTCAAAAGGTTTGGCTTGGGGTGGATATGGGAAGAGAAATCATTCCATTGCTTGACATTGGTGAAATTGCAGCGTCCCTTACCTGAAATCATTATTTTCCTTCCGGGACGAGGCATTTTCTCCAAAATGAGGATAGATTTTGTCCTATCTGTCTGGCCTGCTCCTATAGCGGCAAGCAGTCCCGCAGCCCCGCCTCCTATGATTATAATATCTATATATTCCATAAATTATTCCCGAAAGTGGAATGTATTTCCCAAATTATTTCTATATTTGCAGTCCCTTTCGGAAAATGACTGGATTATCGTCGTATATGGACCGAAAGGCGTTTCAAAGCCAGTTTAGCTTAGTCGGTAGAGCATCGCATTCGTAACGCGAAGGTCGTGGGTTCGATTCCCATAGCTGGCTCAAATTCCTCACAAGATGATATTGAAATCAAAGGTGGAATTTTCGCAATAACTTCCCTCCAATTTATGTGATTCGATACCCTCAGTGTCTGTCTCTTTTCTTGAGATGAGATTTGTCGGTGCATCAAGTTCTACAGCCACAATATCTCCGATTCTCAAAGATACCTTTGCAGAAGCCTTGCATATAGCAGCTTCCAAAGCCTCTTTGGCACCTTCCGTACCGGTTTCGAATATTCTTCTGCCATCCATCTTTAATTCAAACCTATTTTCTCCACAGAGGGTAATGGGATTGTAAAGAGGGAAAGGAATGATGGAGGTATGGTCCTCGCAGGAGGCTGCGGCAAAGCCCACCGGAGATACGCCAAGGAGGTCTGAATTATATAGCAGGGCACCATAACCGATTCCGTCATAATACCTTTCGGTGAATTTAGTCCCTATATGTTTCCCGGCCTTGCCGATGCGTGCAAAAACAATAGGGGAGAAATGGTATCCCCCCATATCGTCCGGCATATACAAATCTTTGTTTTCCCTTTCCCACGATGTGTCCGGTCGGCAGATACAAAGATCTGAATTATAAATCTTTACAATTATATTCATAACTACACTACAGTTTCGCAAATGATAATTCATTGGTCTTTCAAGAGTTGTGCAGTTGCGAAACTTTTCCCACCGCACAAAAGAAACTTATTTCGAAGACCCTATCCTAAATCCTTTCCCCCG
>JBJEBO010000318.1:0-10175 GCA_051870155.1 Candidatus Cryptobacteroides sp. | reverse complement strand
CTGGTCTTACAGTTATGACCACGGAAGCCGGTGCGAATCCTGAAGGACAGAGCGGATTGGTTCTCATCCGAGGCAGAAACTCGATTTCGGCCAGCAACGAACCTCTTATAATACTCGACGGAATGCCATACAACGGCTCCATTTCTGATATTTCTCCTACAGACATCGAAAGCATTGAAGTGCTGAAGGATGCCTCATCAGCTGCAATCTATGGTTCAAGGGGATCAAACGGAGTTATTTTGATCAATACAAGAGTTGGCTCTGAAGGCAAGGTAAGCATTCGCTACAACGGATATGTCAGTTTCCAGAGTGTGGCGAATTTCCCTCATATTATGAATGGGGAAGAATACTATGATTATAAAAAGGGCTGGACTGATGCGGACGAGGACCCCGAAAGCGTACTTTCCGGTACCGAGCTTGAAGTGTACAAGGATGGAAGCTACAAGGATTGGAGTTGGAAAGACCTTATTACTCGCAATGGCTTAAGCACGTCACACAGCATCTCTGCTTCAGGAGGTACCAAGGCGGTGAAATACAATGTATCGCTTTCATACCTCAATACAAAGGGTATCGTATTGAATGACCAATATGAGAAACTCACTTTCAGGGCCAATCTTTCTGCTGCTTTGACAAAGTGGCTGACAATCTCTTCCAATACCCAGATGTCAGGCTCGGACAATAGTGGCGCGACTCCAAAGTTTGTCGATGTATTCAATAAATCTCCGCTCCTCAGACCTTTCAACGAGGACGGTTCAATCAACATCACACCGGATGAAGGCAATGAAAAAAGGTTCAATCCAATCGAATGCCTACTGTACGATGATTATAACCGACAGTATAAACTCTCGACAAACAACTCATTGAAAGCAACTCCTTTCAAAGGTTTCAGTTATACACTTAACACCGGAGTGCAATATTTCAACGCAGTACATAATCAGTATGAAGGTTCCAACACCGGAGCAAGAAAGGCTCTTCGCGGATGGGGACAAATGTATGACAGACTGAAATTATATTATTCAATAGAGAATATTGTCAGCTATGAGAGGGATTTCGGAAAGCACCATCTCTTCCTTACTGCCTTGTATTCATTTGAGAATGCGAAGAATAACCAGAAAACAATAGAAGGGGAGGACTTCTCATCAGATATCCTTTCATATAACGGCATTCCTTCGGCAGGCAAGACAAAAATCACTCTGTATAATGAAACCACCTCGCTGATTTCCCAGATGTTTCGTGTGAACTATTCATACGACAGTCGCTATCTGTTTACCGGAACGGTGAGACGCGATGGATATTCAGGCTTCGGAGCCAATAACAAATGGGGCGTATTCCCATCCGTAGCTGTTGGTTGGAATATAAGCAACGAGCCTTTCTTCAGCAACGCAAAGAATGTAATGAATAATTTCAAATTGCGTGTGTCTTGGGGACAGAATGGTAATCAGGCTATTTCTGCTTTCCAGACGATTTCAAGAATGTCCGAATCCAGCACCGTGGATGGTGGCTCACTTGCAACAGGTTATGTACCAAGCACATTGGGTACTCCAAGCCTGTCTTGGGAAACAACCCAGTCCACCAACATAGGTATTGATTTCGCCTTCCTGGATTCCAGGATATCAGGAGAGTTCAACATATATGACAATCATACCAAAGACCTCCTGCTCAAGAGGAGTATTTCATCAGTGAACGGTATTTCATCAATTTACCAGAATATTGGAAAAACAAGAAACCGTGGAGTGGAACTCTCCCTGTCATCCGTCAATATTTGCACACGCAAATTCTCCTGGAAGACATCAGTGAATCTTACTTTTCAAAAGTCAAGTATAGAAGATTTGTATGGAGATGGAAGGGATGACATTGACAATAAATGGTTCATTGGCTATCCTATCAAGGCTAACTATGACTATTATATTGTCGGAATCTGGCAGGAGGATGAAGCGGCTCTCGCTGCAAAATACGGAGCTCAACCGGGATATGCCAAATATGATGACCTCAATGGCAACGGTCAATACGACCCTGAAGACCGCCAAGTGCTTGGCTCACCTGAACCGAACTTCACTTGGAGTATGAACAACAGCTTCATATACGGACCGTTCGAACTCTCCATCTATATGTATGGAGCCAATGGTATGGTCAAGGCCAATCCATTCTACGCCAAGAATATGTACATCCTCAGGGATTACTGGAGACCGGACAACCCTAATAGCAGCTATTGGTCCACAGCATCCGATGCCAACCAATATATAGCGTCAAAGACTATTTCGCCAAGCTACTACCAGAAAGCTGATTTCTGGAGAATCAAGGACATAATGCTGTCATACTCGCTACCTAAGAAGGCAATCCGCCACATAGGAATGTCCCAGTGCAAAGTCTCCTTTACTGGAAAGAATCTCTTCACATTCACCAAGTACACCGGAATGGATCCTGAACTTGACGAGCAAAGAGCTAAACCTCTCCAGAGGGAATTCATCATCGGTCTAAACTTTACATTCTAAGATATACTATGGATATGAACAAGATAAAACTCATAATTATTTCAGCTTTGGCGGTTTTTGCTGCCATATCCCTGACTGGTTGCAGCAACAGATGGCTGGACGAAGACCCGCAAACTGAAATGACGTCCCAGAAGTTGTATCAGGACGAAACTGGATTTGAAATAGGTTTGAATGGTCTTTATTCTCTCGTAAGGGAGGAACGAGAAGGATACGGTTTCACGGATTCTTTTGGAGGCACAGGGTTGAGAGCACTGATGTACATTGCCGGAACAGACACATATAATTGTGGAGGCGGAGCTTCAGGAGAGTTCTCGGCAATATGCAAGGACTGGGCTAAAGCCAATGTACCTACGGATAAAAGCCTCAATTCAGTGTTTGGATGGCTTTATAATACAGTGCTTGCGGCAAATACCATAATAAAATATGCGGAGAATCCTGATGTCAAGTGGAGTAACGCCGGGGCAAAGGAACGAATTACGGCTGAGGCAAGACTTATTCGCGCCTGGGCATACAGGCATCTGACATATATGTGGGGAAAAGTTCCCCTTGTCACAGATGAAGTTACCGGTGATACTTTCAGGACAGACTATGTGAGGGAAGATGTATCGGTAATCCGCAAGCAGATTATCGAAGACTTGGAATATGCCGTGAAATATGTCGGCTGGCTGCCTTCCAAGACAGGACGTGCCACCAAAGGTGTTGCTCTTGCGTGGCTTTCGGAAATCTACCTTGCTGAAGCCGGCGTAGGAACAGACAATCTGGATGCCGAATGTCTTGAAAGAGCTTGGCATTATGCCGACACCTGTATCACATACGGACCATACAGGCTTGTCAGGGACAGGATGTCCAACACTGCCGGCAACGCATTTATGGATATGTTCAGCAACGAGAATGTAAACATTGAATCCGGCAATACTGAAGCACTTTGGGTGATGCAGTGGGATAAGGCATCAATCGGAGGAGGAGACAACCTGATGAGATTCTCCCTCGGACCTAAATTTGAAACCAGCGAGAAAATAGCAACAGGTGTAACCCTTTCATATATGGATGAGTCACGTGGAGGAAGAAGATTCAATAGGTCTGCGTTGACAAAATGGGCACTTGAGCTTTATGACAAATCATCTGACCGCAGTCAGAACATAGTGGACCAGAGGGGAGATGAGTATGCAATCTGCAAATATTATGTCATAGGAAAATATGACGAAGTGAATGAAGCTACAGGCATCAACAAGAAGACGGGAATGCCATACGCAATAGGGGATACCGTATATATCGGCTGTTCTAAGGTTGCTGAAGCAGGCTTGTGGGATAAAGGTTGCCTGAAATCATTCGCAGGTCTCAAATCAGGAGACAAGGAAGGAGATTCGAACAACTGGCCTTATACTTTGAAATACAGTTATTGCGATCCTGGTTATCCTAAAACCAATGAGTCACACAATGATCAGGTGTTTATGAGATTGGCTGAAGTATATCTTCTCAGGGCCGAAGCCTCATATAAGAGGAATGACATTGCTGCGGCAAAGGCTGACCTAAACGAACTTCGCACAAGGGCTCACGCATTGGCAATCACTGATGAGGAAATGAGCAGCTTCAATATCATCCTTGAAGAGCGTGCAAGGGAACTCTTAGGCGAAGAGCAACGACTCTATACATTGCGCAGGACTATGAACGCAGAAGACTATGTGGAATGGATTACTTCAAGGAACGGGAAAGACCAGAATCTTGAAAAGAGGGATTATCTTTTCCCTATACCACAAAGTGTCATAGATGCTAACGTAACATTGAAAATGGAGCAGAACCCGGGATTTGCCGGAGGCTCCGCAGTTGAAGAATAAATAATAAAAAACAAAAATATGGAAAAGAAAACACTCAGAAGCGGTTTCGTAGGTTCGGGATTTGCCGCAAAATTTCATTATAACGCATTACAGCACGTATTTTCTGCAAAAGTAGAAATAGCCGGAGTATATTCAGTGGCAAGGGAAGAAGCTGAAGTTTTTGCTGCTGAAAGAGGTATGAAGGTGTTTGACACAATGGAAGAGCTCTTTGATGCTTCTGACATCATTCACGTTTGCACCCCTCCTGTGACACACGAGCCTATCGTCGTGGCTGCATTGGCAAAAGGCAAGGATGTAATCGTAGAAAAACCTTTCACCGGATATTTCGGTGATGGCAGCAAGGAATTCAGCGGCGAGAACTTCTCAAGGGAGGAAGGTCTGAAAGTGGCTTTGGAAAGTTGCCAGAGGATGCTTGAAGCAGAAAAGAAGAGCACCGGTCGCATTATGTATTCTGAAAACTGGGTATATGCTCCACCTGTTCAGAAAGAAAAAGAAATCATAGAGAAGACCAAGGCACAGGTTCTTTGGATCAATGGTGAGCAGTCCCATTCAGGTTCACATTCCCTTGCTTATGGACAGTGGAAATTCTCTGGAGGCGGCTCTTTGATTGGCAAAGGCTGTCATCCGCTCACTGCTGCGATTTATTTCAAACACGTGGAAGGTTATGCCAGGGATGGCAAGCCGATCCGCCCGGCAAGCGTGTCCGCAAGGACCCACTCAATCACCCGTATGCCTAATTTCGAAGACAAGGGCTTTCTCAAGACCCACTATAAAGACGTTGAGGATTTTGCAATAGTGCACGTGACCTTTGAGGATGGTACTGTGGCTGACCTCATTGCAAACGAACTCAGTCTCGGAGGAACTAATAACTGGATAAGGGTGAATGCCAACAACCACCGCACGCTTTGCAATATGAGCCATAACAATACTATGCAGACCTATACTCCGGATGCGGCGATTTATGAAGACATCTATGTGGTCGAGAAGACTGAGACTAAAGAAGGTTGGTCTGAGATTTCACCGGATGAAGGCTGGTTCCTCGGCTATCAGCACGAGCTCGATGCATTCTACAAGGCCGCTGCTACTGGATGTCGCATAGAAAGCGATAGCAAACTGGCATCAGACACCATTGCGACAATTTATTCGGCATACGTTTCTGCATCCAAAGGAGGAATTGAAACTAAAGTCAATAATCTATAACCGGCAATCTGATGGCAGAGAAAATCAATAAAGATATCCCTATGTACAAGGCCGGTGATCCGGAACTTGTGAAAAAGGAAATAGCGGAACTCCGGGATTTGGAGAAAAAAGGTGGCTGGGCAAAATTGAAATGGTATTTTGCCAAGTCAGGTCCCGGATGGATGCAGAGTGCTATGACCCTCGGAGGAGGCAGTGCGATGGCTGCACTGTTTTCCGGGGCTTTCCTGCAATATCAGCTTCTATGGGTCCAGCCTGTAGCGATGTTGATAGGAATCATAATGTTGTCAGCCCTTGCAAACCAGACTCTGACAAAAGGTGAGAGACCATTTATCGCTATGAAGACTTATGTCGGAGCTCCTATGGCTTGGGCCTGGGTCATCTGCACTGTTCTAGCTACTACAATATGGCATTTCTCTCAGTATTCGCTTGTGTCGGGAATGACTTTGGATCTTATTCAGGCATTCGGGAATTTCGAACTTGAACCTGGTTCTGCCTGGCAGACGATAATTCTGATGCTCATTGCCTTTTGTTTCCTTGCCATTGCCTGCAAGGTAGTATGGAATTACGGAAATGGTGGAAAGGGAATAAAAATATTTGAGACCATTGTCAAGTCTATCGTCTGGTTCATAATCATTGCTTTTGCGGTTGTTGTGATTGTATGCAGCTTCTCCGGCGACGGGATTGACTGGAAGGCAGTCGGTCGCGGTTTCCTACCATTCTCATTTGAAGGCGGCTTCCATTTCAATGTACCGTCAGACCCTACTGGAATATCAATCTTCATAGGTTCTCTGTCAGCAGCGGTTGGTATCAATATGACTTTCCTTTACGGATATTCATATCTTGCCAAAGGATGGACCAAAGAGTATAAGGGACTTGCAAAGTTTGATATGTTCACCGGAATGCTCATTCCATATACAATAGCAACTTCGTTGATGATAATAGCAGCCGGTGCGACTCTCCATACTCCTGAATTTCTTGCATCAGGACAGACCAATATTTCGCCAATCGCAGCTTCGAGTATGCTTGTAGCGGCAGGCATACCGCCAATCGTGGCAAGGCTTATCTTCGGTTTGGGAATTATAGGAATGTGCTTCAATGCCATTACAATGCATATGCTTGTATGCGGATTTGCAGCTTGTGAAATCTTCGGCTTCCCGGCTCACGGATGGAAATACAAACTTGCTACCCTCATTCCGTCAGTCGGAGTGCTCGGAGCCATCCTTTGGAGCAAAATCGGAACCTGGATTGCCATCCCTACATCTGCATTGTCGCTTATTATGCTTCCTGTAGCCTATATAGGATTCTTCCTGCTCAACAATAGCAAGAAATACCTTGGAGAAGATATGCCTTCCGGCAAGAAGAGATTCTGGTGGAATCTGGCTATGATTATATCTATTGCCATCATTATCATCTGTTCCATCTATTATCTTGTCACTGTGGTACCAACCTATTTCAAATAATGTGTTATGATTAGGATAAGTGCATTTGCCGACGAGGCATATATGGATATAGACGAGCAGCTTTCGTTTCTGAAATCACTCGGTCTAAAATGGCTTGAAATCAGGTTTGTAAACGGAAAGAACGTCACTGCCCTCACTCTAGAGGAAGCCTTGCAGCTTAAAGAAAAATTGGATGTGGCTGGAATAGGTATAAGCGCAATCGCATCCCCAATCGGGAAATATGGGCTTGACAAGCCTTTTGAGGAGCATCTTGAGCTTTTGAGACATACTGCGGACCTCTGCAAAGTGCTTGGAACGAGAGCTATAAGGATATTCAGTTTCTATCCTGCAGAAGGGACGGATATAGATGAATGTTATCCTCTTGTGAAGGAAAGGATGGAAGCTATGGTGAAGGTCGCTCAGGAGAAGGATGTCGTGCTTCTACACGAGAACGAATCTCATATTTTCGGACATAGCGCCGAAAACTGCGCAATGCTTGGCAAAGACTTTTTCGGAAAGCATTTCTCTGAAGTCTATGACCCGGCCAACTTTGTCTGGGGAGAGAACAACACAGACAACGTTACTACCTGTTGGCCTCTTATGAAACCTTATGTTACCCATATACATTTGAAAGACTGGACTTTGGGTAGCACAGACATAGGTTCTATAATAGGTGATGGAGACGGTCACATCGAGGACTTGATAGATGCAGCAATTGCAGAAGGATATGATGGTTTTATGACCCTTGAACCACATTTGTCTTCCGGTGGACAGTTTGGAGGGCATACCACTCCGGATCAGTTTGCCAAGTCACTGAACAGGCTCAAGACCTTTTTGGAAAAGAATGAGACTTTATACGAATAAATTTGATACAAATATGATGACCCATACAATCAAAAGTCTGATTTCGGGAGCAGCCTCAATTCTGATGCTTGCAGGCTGTCTGACTTCTTGTGACAATAAAAATAAGCTGCCCGAAAAGCCGGAAATGAAAATATCGGAAACGATGCTTGTTTTCCCGATGCAGGGAGGGGAGCAGAAGATAGATTTTGAGACAAACAGGAACTGGACGGCATCTGTTGAACAGTCCGCTATCTCTTCCGATGTATCTTGGTGCACTTTATCCGCCCCGGAAGGTGCCCCTGGGAATAACACCATAGTGGTGACTGTCGAACCTCTTGACGGAGATTATAGGGAAGCCACCCTCTTGCTCAATGCATCTGCAGCGGGTAAGGACATACGTATCTGCCAGACAGGACGCCCGGTCGTAACAACTGCTGAAGCGGAGGAAATCACGGAATCCCAGGCGAAATTCACAGTCTCCTGGATATACTCTGGCGAAATAGTAATTACGGAAATTGGAGTCGCGATTGCTGCCAATGGATCCAATGAGTGGGAGTACAAGGCATTTAACATCGAAGAAATGGTGTCTGGAACATATTCTCAATACATTGACGGTCTTATTGCAAGCACAGAATACAGGTTCAAAGCATACGTCAAAGATGATAAGGGAACTCTCTATGAGGGTGCTGAAATGACATTCACCACCGACGCTGAACCTGTTCATATATCAATAAAGGCTCTCAAGGAAAAAGGACGTGAAATATCTTTGGGCGGACAGAACAAATATTCTGTAAATGATTTGATTGAAGCGACTGTCGTAGCATCATTCAACAAGCCTGAAGAAGCTCCGGAAAGCAAAGCAATTTCGACAGTTGAGACAAAGATACTTGTTGCAGACGGTGCCAGTGAGCATAGTGGTATTACTATCTATCTTCCAGATGGTGAGAACACATTCGTCAAAGGAGATAAATTGTCTATAAGACTAAAGGATGGCACTCTGAGGCACGATAATGCTGATGCTGTGAATTTTGTTCCTGCTTCATCGGGAGCTGTTTCCCTTGTGTCTCAAGGAAATGAAGTGAAAGCTGTGACTGTCAGTCCGACCGATTTTGTCAAATATGAAAGTATGTATGTAAAAGTCGAAAACACTCAGCTCACGAAACAATATATGGGAAATGAGACCTGGTCTTCATCTGAATCCCTTGTGTTCGAAGTGAGTGGAAGTGATGTAGGATATGAAGTGACTGTTCCGACCAATTCGGAAATTGCTGCACAGGCTCCTAAGACGGGAAGTGGGTCGATTTACGGTATCGTAATGACTGATGGTAATTCAATTTACAGATTGGTAAGCAGTTATGCTGAAGATGTGGCTGAACTTACAAAGGAAAGGTTCAAAAGCCTTCTTGAATTCAACTATCTTGCTCCTAAATTTACGGGCAGTCTGACAGTTGGAGAAAAAATCAGCAAAACGACCATAGATATCGAATACAGGAATTGCGAAGGCGATGTTCATTTTGCCGAAGGTGCGATTACTGTTGAAGTTAGCGGTGCCGGAGCAGAAGGAATAACCGTAGAGGCGAACAAAGACATTACTCTTGAAGCAGGTTCTGGTAAAATATCCTTGAGCGTCACGGGAACACCTACAACTGCCGGAGAGGTTATTTTCACGATAAATGGCATTGAAGACCTGCCTGTGAACACTTGCACGACGGAAGTCAAGGAACCTGTCAAACCTGAAATCGGGAATTTCGATTGTGTATGGAATCTTGCTGTTGAAAAGAACAATATGAACCCTGTTCCATATAACACGAATACCAATGAGGCAAGTGTGACTGTGAGCCCTCTTGAAATAAAAGGAGATGGCAACCTGCAGAAAAATGTCGAAGGAGCGAAATATTCCGGAAAATGGGGAGCGACCGGCTGGAATGCCAACACATCTTCAAACTATCTGACCTCACCGGTACAATATTTCGAAACCTCGCTTACAGTGAATTCCGGAATCCTCGACCTTAGTGGACTTGACCTCCAGACTACTGGAACTGTACTTCCGGTATCGGTACAATACTCTGTAAATGGAGGAGCATTCATACAGATTGGTGAACAAGTATCAGCAGTGAACTTTACATTGTCTCTTTCTGACCAGCCTGGACTCACAGGAATAACAGCCGGTTCGAAAGTTACATTCAGGATGCTTGCAATCAGCACGAATGCTACTGAGAAATGGGGAATCAACGGTAGCAAAACAGCTGATCCGACACAACGTTCACTCGCCATCTATGGCAATGTCAGATAATGGCAGTGACATATTTTCAAGAGGGTGACTAAAAAGTCCCTTTTTTGTCATCTCGACCAAGCGAAGCGCGTGG